>CAZPBT010000052.1:0-14779 GCA_964584555.1 uncultured Chitinophagales bacterium | reverse complement strand
ATTAATTATCCTCAATTTACTGATCTTGTTTCTGACACTTGCATTAGCACAACCGCAAATTGGGACAAAATTAGAAAAAGTACAGCGCAGAGGAATTGATGTGGTGATTGCTTTAGATTTATCTCGCAGTATGCTGGCAAGAGATGTCGTTCCGTCACGATTAGAAAAATCAAAATTATTAATTCAATCACTGCTGAAAAAATTGGATGGCGACAGAGTCGGTTTAGTTGTTTTTGCAGGAAATGCTTATTTGCAAATGCCATTAACCGTTGATTATTCTTCTTTGTTGCTTTATTTGCGTTCAATCAATACCAATACTGTCCCCACACAAGGTACTGTCATTTCGCAGGCTCTCGAAGCTGCCAACGATGCTTTTAATACAAAAGAACAAAAGTATAAAGCAGTTATTGTGATTACGGATGGCGAAGACCACGAAGAAGATGCGATAGATAAAGCCGAATCGGTGGCCAGCGACGGCACCAGAATATTTACGGTTGGCGTAGGCAGTAAGCAAGGAGGCACCATTCCGGTATATAATGAAAGCGGAAACATTATAGGCGATAAGAAAGATGAAAACGGACAAACGATAATTTCTAAATTAAATGAAAACATGTTGCAGGCTTTGGCAAAAGCCGGTGACGGAAATTATTATATCCTGGATAATGCAAAACAAGTGGCAGACTTTCTGTCGAAAGATATTGCCAAGATGGAAACCAAGACCATTCGCGACAAAACATTCTCCGATTATGTAGAACAGTTTCAGTATTTTGTGGTATTTGCTTTGCTGGCATTATTGGCTGATATATTTTTAACATACAGAAAAAAATGGACAGATTTTAAAAATGAGAAATAGCCTCATCTATACTATAATTACTTTTTTCGTTTTGCTCATGGCAAACTCAACGCTGTTTGCTCAAAGCACGAATAAATTATTGCGCCAGGGCAATAAAGAATACAAAGAGCAAAAGTATAATAATGCTACAGAAAGCTATACGAAAGCCTTGCAACAAGCACCTAAAGAAGTGCGTGGTTATTTCAATTTGGGGGATACCTATTTTATGATGAACCAATTAGATAAGGCGAAAGAAATGTATCAACAGTCGGCAACGCTGAGTACGAATGCAGAAATAAAGGCTAAAGCGTATTATAATATTGGTAATGCACATTACAAACAAGAAAAATGGCAGGAAAGTGTGAATGCTTATAAACAATCATTGAAATACAATCCGAAAGATAAAGATGCCAAATACAACCTGATGATGGCCATGGCTAAAATAAAGAAAGATAAAAATGGTGGAGGCGGAAAAAACAATCAGGATAAAAAAGACAATAAACAAGATAAAGACAACAAGAATCAGGATAAAAACCAACAACAACAGAACCAAAATAATCAACAACAAAACAAGCAACAGCAAGACCAACAACAGCAAAATCAGGGAAATAACGAAGAACAAAAGAAGCAACAGCAACAAAATGCTAATCAGATGGGAGATAAGCAAGCCGAACAAATGCTGGAAGCCATTTCTGCTGATGAAGCCAAAACTCAGGAGAAAGTAAACAAACAAAAAGTAAAACCTGTGAAAGGTAAAGTGTTGAAAGACTGGTGATAATTGGCTAATTAATTGATTGGCTTATTAGATAATAAATGAAATAAAATGCGATTAAATGATAAACATAAAGTGAGCATGGTCGGAAATGAGTGCAAGTCAACTCGTTCTCACGATGTAACATTATCTGATTATTTTATTACCTTATTATTTATTCTCCTTACTTCATCAGTTTTCGCTCAGCGTTTTACGGCAACAGCAAGCAGTAATAATGTGCCTGTAAATTGGAAATTTGAGATTACCTATACGATTGAAAATGGAGATGCAAAGTCTTTTACACCGCCACGTATAGAAAATTTTGATGTTTATGGACCTGCTACTTCTCAAAATATTTCTATAGTTAACGGACGCATGTCCAAATCAGTTTCTTATACTTACACCTTGCAGCCTAAAAAACAAGGAGATTTTACTATACCTCCGGCTACTGCTAATATCAACGGAAGTCAAATGCAGTCCAATGGTCTGAGTATAAAAGTTGGCCCACCGCAAAAGCAACCCCAACAACAGGCGCAGCAAAGTAATGATCCGTTTGATGCATTCCGACAATTTAATAAACAGCGTGAAATTACAGAAGAGGACCTGCGCAAATTCGCACAAGAAAATTTGTTCGTCCGCATATCTCCAAGCAAAACATCTTTTTATCAAGGCGATCAGGTTACCTTGTCTTACAAATTATATTACCGCATTCCGTTTCAAAATTTACAAGCTATTAAAATGCCGTCTTATAACGGGTTTTTAAGCGAAGAATTTAAATTGCCCGAACCCGACCCTGAAAAACAAGCTCCAATTGAAGTCTATAACGGAAAGAAATTTTATGTTCAAGAGTTTAAACGAGTAGCCTTATTTCCACTTAAATCAGGCAATATAGAAATAGAACCCATGCAGTTGCAAGGCACGGCATTGATAGAAGTGCCCGACCCATTCTTCGGCGAATTATTTTCTCAATGGCAACCCTATGACTATACTTTCAACAGTAATGATATTGAATTAAATGTAAAAACGCTGCCCGAAAAAAACAAACCTGAGTCGTTCAGCGGTGCTGTTGGAAAATTCAGTTTTTCGGCTGATTACGATAAAACAAAAGTGAAAGTCGGCGACCCTGTTAAATTAAGAATCACATATACGGGAACTGGGAATCTAAAATTAATTACACCACCAAAATTACAGTTTCCGGAAGAATTTGAAGCGTATGAGCCAAAAACTATGGACAACTTTAATCGTGAGGGCGATATAGTGAAAGGCAGTAAAACTTTTGAGTATGTTTTGGTGCCGCAAGACGGGGGAAAATTCAAAATGCCGAAATATGAGTTCGCTTATTTTGATGTGGACAAAGCAGACTACGTGAAATTTACCTTGCCTGAAACGGAAATTGAAGTGGAAGGTAAAGCAGCTATTAGCCAAAATGTAATCAACTTCTTTAAACGGGAAAAAAAAGATATGCCCAAAGGTTTATATGGCATAAAAACAAACTTTTCGAAATCAGATGCTTTTGTTAGCAGTCCTGCATTTTGGACTTTTACGGGCATTCCGCTGGCATTATTTGTATTGGGTTTTGTTTTTAGAAAACGCGATTACAGTGAAAGTCAGTTACTGGCAATACGCAGAAACAGAGCTGATAAAATTGCTTTGCGCAGACTGGCAGTAGCAAAAAAATATCTGCAACAAGATAAAGAACAAGATTTCTACAATGAAGTCATACGTTCACTTTGGGAATACACATCAGACAAATTGGAAATTCCACAAAGCGAATTATCCAAAGAAAATATAGCCGAAAAATTGAGCGCTAAACAGGTAGATGAACAAAAAATAACAGCATTAAAAGATACATTGGATACGTGTGAAATGGCTTTATTTTCACCCGTAGAACAGAAAGCACAAATGAAAAATACATTTGAAAAAGCTAGAGAATTAATTATAGATTTTGAAACCACATTAAACAAGAAAGCCTGATGCAGTTTTTTAAAAATAGGGTTTTGAATGTCATAAATTCAGGATTTATGAAGTTAATCTTTTGCGTATTCGTGTTGAATTATACGACAGCGTTTGCTCAGTCGTTAGAACAAAAATTCGCAAAAGCGAATCAGTATTACAAGGATAAACAATACGATTTTGCAGAGTCGGCGTATTTAGATATTTTAAAGACAGATGCGAATAACGTAAATGCCAATTATAATTTAGGTAATGTTTATTTTCATAAAAAAGAGTATGTTCAAGCGGTTTATTATTATGAGAAAGCTAAAAAACATAATCCTTCCGACAAGGCTGTTTTGCACAACCTGCAAATGACGAATAATCTCTTGTTTAAAAAACAAGAATTCAGTTCAGGTTTTTTCCTGACTGCCTATTTGCATCAGTTTATACAAAGTTATACATCGGTGCAATGGGCTAAAATTGCCTTGTTTTTTTTATGGATGGCAGTGATTGGTTTAGTATTCTACTTTGTTAAGCAAAATCTATTTGCTCGCAGAATTGGCATTTTAAGTGCACTTGCAGCTTGTTTGTTTTTCCTTTTCACCTACATCAAACACAATGCGGAATCAAAAAAAGATTATGGCATTTTAATGCAGACTTCCGTCTTGAATAAAACACCCGTTTTAAATGCTGATACAAAAGATACGGCACAAGCCGGAACTAAATTAAAATTAATTGACACCGATAAAGACTGGCAAAAAGTACAACTTCCCAATGATAAACAAGGTTGGATAATGAAGTCAGCTGTAAAAGAAATATGATAAAAACGAGAGTTAATAAGCTCTCACATTTTTGCCTTCCATATAGTTGACAAATGCTTTGAGTGCTACCCGCACTCCGCCTTGTGTCGGATAATCGCCCGTAAAATACCAGTCTCCGGTATTGTTAGGACAAGCACTATGCAGGTTTTCTATACTCTGGTAAATGACCTGAACATTTGAAAAGATATGCTGAGGTTTTACAATTTCTGCAATTTTATCCGAGATTTCTTCTGGGCTAAAAGGCTCATACACTTGTTTGACCAAATTCTGCATTTCATTTAATGGCTTTTCCAGTTCTTCGAGGCAATCTTTATATAGTTTTTCCAAAACTGCATATTCATCACGTTCTTTCCAAAGCGCAATAGCAGCCTGAAAAGCTACAAAAGTGCCCATTTTGCTCATGTCTATACCATAGCAATCCGGATAACGGATTTGAGGTGCAGAGGAAACGATAATAACTTTTTTCGGCATCAGCCTGTCGAGCATCGTCAAAATACTTTCTTTCAGGGTAGTCCCCCGCACAATAGAATCATCCAGTACAACCAACGTATCGGTATTGTTTTTTACCAAACCATATGTGATGTCATAAACATGATGCACCAAATCATTGCGTGAAGTATCTTCTGTGATAAACGTGCGGAGTTTCATGTCCTTCACCGCTATTTTTTCAATGCGCGGGTGTATGGTCAGCTTAGCCTGTAACTCATCAAAAGATTTGATTATTCCATTTTGATAATCTTCCAGTTTTTGTTCGATATGGATTTTCTGTATTTCTTCAGACATACCCAAAAAAGCAACTTCTGCCGTATTGGGAATGTATGAGAATACGGTATTTTCCAAATCATAATTGACTGCGTCTAAGATTTTTGGCACTAATAATTTCCCCAGCGTTTTTCGCTCTCTGTAAATTTCAAAATCACTGCCTCTGGAAAAATAAATGCGTTCAAAAGAACAGGCCTTTCTTTCTTTTTGAGGGACACACTCCACCTCACCAACACTCCCGTCTTTTTTAATAATCAGTGCATGTCCGGGTTTTATCTCTTGTACTTTGCTGCGATGGATATTAAAAGTAGTTTGAATAGCAGGGCGTTCAGAAGCTACTACCACCACTTCTTCATCTTTATAATAAAATGCAGGCCGGATACCATTAGGGTCGCGCAAAACAAATGCATCACCATGTCCAATCATGCCGGCCATGGCATATCCGCCGTCAAAATCTTCTGCAGAATTGCGCAGTATTTCCGCAACATTCAATTGCTGCTCTATCAAGGGAGTAATTTCATAATTACTCAGCCCTTGCGGTTTCACACGCTTAAATAGACGCTGGTTCTCAACATCAAGAAAATGACCAATTTTCTCTAAAACAGTCATGGTATCTGACATTTCGCGCGGAAATTGTCCCAAATTGACCAAATTATCAAACAATTCGTCAACATTAGTCATATTAAAATTTCCGGCGACAATAAGTGTCCTTGTTTTCCAGTTATTTGCTCTGATACGCGGATGGCAATTGCTCATGTCGTTCCCGCCGTGCGTTCCATAGCGAAGATGTCCCAATAACAACTCGCCCATGAATTTGTAATGTTTTTTTACATAATCCATGTTTTGTACTAATTCCTTTTCACGTGTTGTAAGTTGGGAGAAAGGATGAAGTATTTTGTCAAAAATAGCCTGTATAGCTTGCTTGTCAACGCTGCGTTCACGGTCAAAGTACGCAAGCCCGGGTTCTGTATCTAATTTTATGGTAGCCAGTCCGCAACCATCTTGTCCACGGTTATGCTGTTTTTGCATCAGCAAGTACATCTTGCTTAAGCCATAGTGAATATCGCCGTATTTTTCTTTGTAGTAGGAGAGAGGCTTTAATAATCGTATTAAAGCAATGCCACATTCATGTTTAATAATATCGCTCATGCTTCAGGTGCAGGGTAGAAAATGCAAAAATACGTTTTTGAATACGGAATGAAAGTGCCGGAATTTAAAATAATGTCAAAATATTATAGATTCTTTCATTTTTAATTGATTATCAATTTGTTGTGAGTAATAATAGCAGCACTTTTATGCTTTTTTTTAAGAAAATTTAAATGAATCAGTCTCAAATCCTATAAATAATGCTGAATTAGATAAGAATTAATTAATGTATTTGGGAAATTGAATCGAATGCTTAAGAACTTAAGTCTGAATTTTCGTGCCCGACAGAGTTCTAAATTAGCATAAAATCAGTATTTCTCCTTTGAAAATATAAGGCAAGTTTGTATCTTCGCACCTCTTAAATTAAAGATACATGGCATTAATTGGAAAAATCAGAGAGCGTTCGTGGATATTAGTCGGATTTATAGCATTGGCTCTCTTTATATTTATTATCGAAGCTGCATTTAACAGTGGTAGCCGTTTGTTTGGCAATCGCAAAACAGATTACGGTGAGGTAAATGGCAAAGCCATACAAGGCAGCGATTATGAAGCTGCTCTTACGGATTATAAAGAATCTATCAAAGCAATAAATCCGAACATTCAGTTTACTGATCAAATTGAATCGCAATTGAAAGAAGATGTCTGGACTACGATGATTGCGAAACAACTGTTAGGGAAATCATACAATCAATTAGGATTAGAGCCAACACCTAATGAATTAAAAGAATTGATGTTCGGCGACAGACCACATCCAATTGCGCAGCAATTTATTTATCAGTTAGCTCGTTCTAACCCGGATATTGTTGACCAAAATACCGGAAAACTAAATCAAGGTAAAATACGTGAATTAATGACCAATCTGGATAAAATTGATGAACAGAATGGCACAAATTTAAGAACAACTATCCGCTCTATCGAAAATCTGATAAAAGTAGATGCCGTAAAACAAAAATATGCAACATTGGTTGCTCAATCGTTTTATGTACCCACTTTTATAGTAAACGAAGT
This sequence comes from uncultured Chitinophagales bacterium, assembly GCA_964584555.1. Taxonomy (GTDB): domain Bacteria; phylum Bacteroidota; class Bacteroidia; order Chitinophagales; family JADIYW01; genus JADJSS01. Next base: position 7,524 of record CAZPBT010000052.1, on the reverse strand, counting down.
TTTAAGCTCGGCTAAATCCAGAAAAGCAAGTATTGTAAATGTACCTTATTCTACCTTAAAAGATGATAATTATAAGGTTACAGATGCTGAGATATCAGCATATATCGATAATCATAAAGCAAAATTCCAAATGGATGCTTCATGTGTGATGGATGTGGTGAAATTTGATATTTTACCTTCTGCGGCCGATTCAGCTGATGCATATAAAACCATTTCCCAAAGAAGAACAGAATTTCTTGCCGCAGCACCTAAAGATTCTGCATTTATTGCTCGTTATTCTGAACAGGGAGCAAATGTTGACTATTACACAGAAGATGAAGTACGTCGTTCATCTCGTAATGCCGACACACTTTTCAATCTGCCTGTTGGCACATTGACCAATATTTACACTCAAGGCAGCTATTATATGTTTACCAAAATTATAGACAGAAGAATAGCTCCGGATACAGTAAGAGCAGCACATATATTATTGTCATTAGGTAAAACAGATGCCGAAAATGAAGCTGCATATAAAAAAGCAGACAGCTTAATTCAGCAAGTGGCTAGTGGGAAAATTAATTTTGGTCAAGCAGCAGCAGATAATTCACTCGATGAAGGTTCAAAAAAGAAAGGTGGAGATTTAGGTTATTTTTCCAGAGGACAAATGGTGAAACCATTTAATGATAAAGTTTTCTTTGAAATGAGACCGGGTCAGATTGCAAAAGTAGAATCTCAATTCGGTTTGCATATCATCTTGTTGATTGATGCAAAAGCACCAAAACTGATGACGAAATTTGCAGACTTTGCAACAGAAATAGCTCCAAGTGATGCAACGATTACCGATATAGAATCTACGGCGCAAACTTTCTACAGCAAAAACAGAACTGCAAAAGATTTTGATAAAAATGCAAAAACAGAGAACCTGATTAAAGACGTTGTAGTAACAAAAAGTACTTATGAAGTTCCGCAATTAGGCTCGGCTCGAAAACTGGTTCAATGGGCTTTCGACCAAAAGAAAACAGATGAAGTTGGGTTCACAGATTATGCTGATAAATATGTAGTTTCCAAATTAACACGTATCATCCCGCAAGGATTAGCAAAACCTGCGGACGTGAAAGATGAGGTAACCACATTGGTGCGTAATGAGAAAAAAGGAAAAGATTTGGTGGCAAAACTAAATGCGGCATCATCAGGTGCAGCTGATTTATCTTCCATTGCCGCAAAAGTAGAAGGAGCCGTAGTGAATGACACAGCACTGCTTCGTTTTAATGCAGCCTTTGTACCGGGAATAGGACAAGAACCTGCATTGGTTGGAACAGCTTTTGGTGTAAATATCGGTCAGGTTTCCAAAGCGGTAGCGGGTAATGAAAATGCGTTTGTTGTAAAAGTAAATGCCGAAGAGCCTGCGCCACAACAAACAGAAGACATTAATTTATACAAACAGATGTTTGCACAGCGTTTTGCCAGTCGTATAAACTTCCAAAGCATTATGGAGTCTATAATGAAAAAGAAAAAAGTAGAAGATTTACGTTATAAATTCTTTTAGTAGAAAAATATAAATTCTCGAAAAGCGGAATTTCATAATTCCGCTTTTTTTTATAATATTAACGAGATAATAAAAATGGAAATCAGAAATAAAGTTGCAGAAAGCGGAATAATTACAATCGATTTGGAAAGTTTTTTTCCTAACGAAGAAATTATTGAACTGGATATAAAAGCTATGCTTTTTCAGGGACTGCTTTTGAAAGAAAAAGATTTTCGGGAAACATTGAAGAAAACAGATTGGTCGGTCTATGCTAATAAGACTGTAGCCCTGTTATGCTCCACAGATGCCATTATTCCCCAATGGGCATATATGTTGCTCACTTACTATCTTTTAACAGTTACTGCTAAAATCTACTTTGGAACAAAAGAAAATGTGGAATGCGATTTGTTGTTAGAAAATATTAATAATACAGATGCAACAAAATACGCTGGTCAAAAGGTCGTTATTAAAGGTTGTGGGACAAAACAAATACCAAGTGGAGCATACGTGGCTATCAGCAAAAAAATGATACCGCATGTACAATCACTGATGTTTGGTGAACCGTGTTCTACCGTGCCTGTTTATAAACAAAAAAAAGAAACGTTATGAAAAACAAATTGACTTATTTTATTCTGGGTATTAGCGTATGCCTGATATTTAGTTTATTTATAAATGCCACCGGTGTCGGCAATAAATATTTTTCATTTATTAAGAAAGGAAACGGCGAGAATTTAGCGATGCCGGTGCAGACTACATTTGCTGTAAAATTGCCGGAAAGTGTAAGTTTTGCCGATGAAGCTGTGCCTCTTGATGATCCTGAAGTTCGCGAACGCTTGGACAGAGAATTAACAGTAAATGCTTACTGGCAATCAGCTACTATTTTCTTAATGAAACGTGCCAATCGCTTTTTTCCCACCATCGAGAAAATTCTTACAGAAGAAGGTGTACCGCAGGATTTTAAATATCTTGCTTTAGCAGAAAGTGGTTTGGATAATGTAGTGTCATCAGCCGGAGCTGCAGGGTACTGGCAATTTCTGAAAAGCTCAGGCATACAATATGGTTTGACGATAAATGATGAAATTGACCAGCGATATGATATTGAAAAGTCAACACGAGCAGCCTGCAAATACTTGAAATATGCTTACGGACAAACAGGCTCATGGACAGCAGCTGCCGGAGGATATAACATGGGAATTACCGGTATTTCCAAACAGCAGGCTCTGCAAGGCGAAACGGCATATTACCACTTACTGTTAAATTCAGAAACCAGCCGTTATGTGCAGCGTATCGTAGCCTTGAAAATTATAATGGAAAATCCTAAAGACTATGGCTTTTATCTTACTCCAGAAGATTTATACCCGCCATTTAAATACACTACACAAACAGTATCTTCCAAAACAAACTGGGTGGAATTTGCAAAGAATAATAATATCAGTTACAAATTACTGCGCGTATATAATCCATGGATTCGGGATATGAACTATACCAATAAAGACAAAGGCAGCTACGAGGTGAAAATACCTCAACTTTGAAGGTGGTATTATACCTTGTTTATCATTACCGTGGCATTAGCCATCTTGATTTTTGCAGGGTATAAATTGTACAAAAAAAACATGCTTAAGATTAAACCTTTTGTATTTTGAGTCGTCTAAGCAAAATATGGTGATGACAGACGACGAAATTTTGGCGCAATGCCGTTCTGAAGAAACAAAAGAAAAGGGCTTTCGCAACCTGATGAATGCTTATCAGCAACGTCTGTACTATCATATTCGCCGCTTTGTAAATACCCATGAAGATGCGGATGATATTCTGCAAAATGTATTTATAAAAATCTGGAAAAATATCGACTCATTTCGGGCGGAGAGTTCACTTTATACATGGGTGTATCGCATTGCCAGTAATGAATCTATTACCTACATCAATAAACAAAAACGAACTGCGACATATACAATAGAACATACAGCCGCAATTTATAAAACAGGCAGTGATAATGAAAATCCTGAACAAGTTCAGTTGCGTTTACAAGCGGCCATCAATACCTTGCCCGACAAACAGAAACAAGTTTTTATCATGCGATATTATGATGAAATGCCTTACGAAGAAATGAGCAAGATACTCGAAACTTCTGTTGGTGCACTTAAAGCCAGTTATCATCATGCCGTGAAAAAAATTGAAGAAATAATTACTGCATAATTAAACTTTAGCTGAAAAGTAAAGTCAAACATACAGAGTAAAAAAATGAAAACGAATAAAGAAATAACAGAAGAATTGAAAGCCATTTCACCACGCTTGTTACAGATAAAACAAGATGAAATTCCTTTGATTGTTCCTGGAAATTATTTCGACCAATTGCAAAATGAAGTTTTGTTACGCATAAGTGAACAAAGCGGAATAATGGCACAATTAGATAAAAATCAGCCATTAGTTCCTGATGCCTATTTTGATACACTGGGAGATAAGGTAATGAATAGAATAGCAGAGGAAAAAGCTGAAGACCCAATTCTTACATTACATAAAAATCAATCAACTAAAAAGAGTAAGTTATACTTAAATTTCCGCAAGATGAGTATAGCTGCTTGTGTAGTTGCATTATTGGGAATTGGTATTTATAAAGTAGTACAAAAGCCGGAAAAAGAACTGATTTGTATTGACGGTATAGCCTGTCTTACTCAAGATGAAATTTTACAATATATGCAAGTGCACAGCCATGAATTTGAGTTGGATGATGTGCAAAAGGCAGTAAGTAATACACTTAAAACGGATAGTGTTGCTACTGGAAAAAAACAATTAAATGAAAAAGAAGAAAAAGCAATCGACGAATTTATTCAACAGGATACGTATACGTCTGATGAATTAGAAAGCGCTGACACTGATATTTTTTAAAAATTAAAATTATAACCATGAAAAGAATCACATTTTTATTGGCATTAATATTATGGCTGGGACATGCCATAGCTCAACCGCCACCTCCACCTCCACCACCCGGAGAATTTGAAGAAGGAAAACCGGGTAACGAAAAAATAGAAGCCATGAAAATAGCTTTTATAACCAAAATGCTAAAGCTGACTCCCGAGGAGGCTCAGAAATTCTGGCCGGTATTCGATCAGTATGAGCAAGAGAAACGAGAGTTGCGTAAAAGCACGTTGGGAACAATAAAGGAACTGAAAGACGATGGTGATTTCACCGCAGCTGAAGCAGAAACTGCTATTAGTCAATATGTATTATTTAAAACTAAAGAATTGGATTTATTAAAAAAATACATAGCCTTATTCAGAAATATTTTGCCTGCACAAAAAGTTGCCAAATTAATCAGTGCGGAGGATCGTTTCAAAAAGATGCTGGCTAAACAAGCGCAGCAAGGAGGACCCGGTGGCATGCCACCCAAAGGTAAAAAACCGCCGAAATAAGCAGTGCCATCCGGCAGGTTTATCGACTGCTGCAAGATAAAAGATATACCCAATTGGCTTAAAACATACTAAAAGGTTAACCTTGACGTTATTTACATAGCAGAGGAAAAGCAAATAAAATGTTTGTTTTTTTACGCGGGGGCGGCGCCCCCGCTCTATTTTTATGCCATGTTTTCTTATCTTGTATGTACATCATGAAAACGTATATCTCCATACTTCGCGGTATCAATGTCAGCGGACATAAGATGATAAAAATGGATGAACTCAAAAAGACAGCCGGTGAAATTGGGTTTGAACAAATCTCAACCTATATTCAAAGCGGGAATTTGGTTTTTAATAGCAAGCGGAATGATACATCAAAAATCAGCAAATTACTCTCGGAGGCTATCAAACAGAAATTTGGTTTTGAAGTACCTGTAATCACCATGACCAAAGAAGAACTGCAACAAATTATTGAGCAAAATCCATTTTTAAAACAAAAAGAATTAGACGAAAAATATTTTCATCTTACCATTTTAGACACCTGTGTTTCTTCAACATATGCAGATATTTTTGAAAAGATAGATTTAAAAAACGATAAAGCTGTAGGTTTAGACAGGGTGATTTATCTCTATTGCCCTGATGGTTACAGTAATACAAAACTGAGTAATGCGTATATCGAAAACAAACTAAAAGTGAGGGCGACAACCCGAAACTGGAAAACGATAAATGAATTAAATCGTATAGCAGATGCGGTGTCATACCTGAAGACCTGACACCACATTAGCTCTGTCACCGACATTTCCACATCTTGTCATTTTTCATTAGTTTTAGTCCATGCAATCCTTACCGCCTGTTTCACAAGAAGAAATTACCCACATTAATATATATGGTGCCAAAGAGCACAATCTCAAAAATATAGAAGTACACATCCCTCGCAATCAGTTTGTGGTTATTACCGGACTTAGCGGAAGTGGCAAGTCGTCGCTGGCTTTTGATACCATTTATGCCGAAGGACAACGTCGTTATATGGAAACATTCGGCACTTATGCCCGTCAGTTTGTAGGCAGTATGGAGCGTCCTGACGTAGAAAAGATATCCGGTTTAACTCCCGTTATTTCTATAGAACAAAAAACAACCAACAGAAACCCCCGCTCTACTGTAGGCACTACCACAGAAATATATGATTTCCTTCGCCTGTTATTTGCTCGTGCCGGAACGGCGTATTCTTACAATACCGGAAAAAAAATGGTGCGTTTCTCAGAAGAGCAGATTATTGATGATATTCTGTTGAAATTTCTACATAAAAAAATTGCTATTCTCGCTCCTGTGGTACGTGGCAGAAAAGGTCATTACCGCGAGCTGTTTGAAGATATCCGCAAGCAAGGGTATCTGCGTGTGCGGGTGGATGGAGTAACGCAGGAAATCCAAGCTAAAATGCAACTGGATCGCTACAAAATTCACGATGTGGAAGTGGTAATAGACCGCATAAAAGTGGATACAGAAGAGACATCCGGCAAAAAAACTGAAAGTTCTTTGCAACGCCTTAGGCAGTCTGTAAATAAAGCGCTGAAAGAAGGAAAAGGCTTATTGTTTATCGAAGATCTGGAAACAGGCAGCTTATCCACTTACTCCAAGACCTTAATGTGTCTGGAAACCGGTTTGTCTTATGAAGAACCATCTCCAAATACTTTTTCTTTCAATTCACCTTATGGCGCATGTCCAGAATGTAAAGGACTGGGCGTGATAAAAACAGCAGATTTAGAGAAAATTATTCCCGATGACAAAAAAACGATACGGGAAAAAGGCTTGGCCCCATTAGGTGAATATAGAGATACCTATACTTATAGAATGGTTGAGCATATTCTAAAAGAATTCAAAACAGATATTGATACTCCCATTTATCAACTGCCCAAAAACTGTCTGCATATTCTTCTTTACGGCTATGATAAAGCCATTAAGGTAGAAGCCAGAAGCAGTAAGGAACGCAAATCAACGAATACACATTGGACGTTGAGCTACGAGGGTATTGTACATTTAATCAATAAATCTTTTTTAGATAATTCCAGCGATGCACTGCGGCATTGGGCAGAAAATTATGTGAGCGAAACAGACTGTACCACTTGCAATGGAACTCGATTAAAGAAAGAATCTTTATGGTTTAAGTTGGGCGAAAAAAATATCAGTGAAATTTCCAATTACGACTTGAATGAATTGCTGGAATGGGTGAAAATATTGCCTCAACAACTTTCTAAAAATGAACAGGCAATCGCCAAAGATATTTTGAAAGAACTCGAAGACCGCATTGGTTTTTTGTTGGATGTGGGCTTGAATTATCTCAATCTGAACCGAGCTACAGGAACACTTTCGGGAGGAGAGTCACAGCGTATTCGATTAGCCTCACAAATTGGCTCACAGCTTATGGGTATCACTTATATTTTAGATGAGCCCAGTATTGGCTTACACCAACGCGATAATCAAAGATTGATTTCCGCACTGCGCAATCTCTCTGATATTGGCAACACGGTAATTGTGGTAGAACACGATAAAGACATCATGCTGGCGTCTGATTATATTTTGGATCTGGGACCGTTTGCAGGCGAACATGGAGGAGAAATAGTGGCACAAGGAACA
>CAZPBT010000051.1:0-14959 GCA_964584555.1 uncultured Chitinophagales bacterium | reverse complement strand
ATTTATATCTGAAGACTATGTAACGATTGAACCCTATATAAATTATGAAAAAGACATTCGTTATTTAGCAATAGGAAATAAAACATGGGCAATGGCACGAAAAGGGAAATTCTGGAAAGCGAATATTCAAACGACAGATTTTGTCATGATAGAACAAGATGAAACATTAATAAATCAGACAAAAAAATTACAAGAATTTTTGAAAGCAGATATTTTAGCAATTGATATTTTAGAAGACAAAAACGAAAATAAATTTATAGTAGAATATAATGACATACCCGGCTTGTCAGGCTTTCCGGATGAAGTAAAAACAGAGTTGGCAAAATGCATAAAATAAAAATGAAGATGATAGCTAACCATTGCTGTCATCTCCAATCGAAACGGAAGATCTACTGACCATCCAAGCATATATTACTTTCCACGTACCACTTACTACTTACTACTACCTACTCTCTACTTACTACTCAATACTCCCCACTAATTCCTTTTATTCACCCGTATCCTTTTTCCAAATTATCACGAAAAATCGCTATTTTTGTGCAAAATTGTCGGCATGAAAAATTTAAGTTCTCAAGAGATCATCGCACTGGAAGACAAATACGGTGCGCACAATTATCACCCACTCCCGGTAGTATTAGCCAAAGGCAAGGGTATTCACGTTTGGGATGTGGAGGGAAAATCATATTTAGACTTTTTAAGTTCGTATTCTGCTGTTAATCAAGGACATTGTCACCCAAGAATCATTAAAGTAATGCAAGAACAAGCAGAAACGCTTACCCTTACCTCAAGAGCTTTTCACAATAATATTTTAGGCGTTTATGCAGAATATATCACCTCGCTATTGGGATTCGACAAAGTATTGCCCATGAATACCGGTGTGGAAGGCGATGAAACTGCATTTAAACTAGCCCGCCGCTGGGGATATGATGTGAAAGGCATCGAAAAAAACAAAGCTAAAATCGTAGTGTGTACGAACAATTTCATGGGCAGAACGATTGCAGCCATATCATGTTCCAATGACCCTTCTTCTTATGGCGGATTTGGTCCTTACGTACCCAATATCGAACATGTGCCTTATAATGATACCATTGCCCTGGAAGAAAAACTGCAAGACAAAGAGGTATGTGCCTTTTTTGTAGAACCTATACAAGGCGAAGCCGGTGTAGTAGTTCCGGATGAAGGCTATCTCAAAAAAGTAAGAGAACTTTGCACAAAATACAATGTACTTTTTGTTGCCGATGAAGTTCAAACCGGCATTGCCCGTACAGGAAAAATGATGGCCTGTGATTATGAAGAGGTAAAACCTGATATCTTGATTTTAGGAAAAGCCTTAAGCGGCGGTACGATGCCTGTAAGTGCAGTTTTGGCAAATGATGACGTCATGTTGGTGATAAAACCGGGTGAACATGGCTCTACTTTCGGGGGCAATCCTCTGGCTTGTCGGGTAGCGATTGAAAGTTTGAAAGTAACTGTCGATGAAAAACTGGCAGAAAATGCTTTTGCCATGGGAGAAATTTTCAGACGCGAGTTGCGCAACTTTAAACACCCGATTATGAAAACCGTAAGAGGCAAAGGCTTGCTGAATGCCGTTGAAATCATTACGGATGACAACCAAGAGCATACATGGAATAATCCGGGAGAACTGGCTTGGAATATCTGCTTAAAAATGCGTGATAATGGGCTTTTGGCAAAACCAACACATGGCAATATTATTCGATTTGCTCCACCTCTGATTATCAATGAAGCACAAATTTTGGAAGCTACGGACATCATCAAAACATCAATAGAACAAACAGTAGGCGTAACGGCGTAACTTGTTAAGCCAAGTTTGATTTACATGTTTCGTTTATTCAGCTTTTTATATTTGCCCAATGAAACTATATACTATTGATACGGGTTATTTTAAGTTAGATGGTGGTGCGATGTTTGGCGTTGTGCCCAAAACCATGTGGCAAAAACTCAACCCTCCTGATGAAAATAACATGTGTACCTGGGCAATGCGATGTCTGTTACTTCAATTTGACAACAGACTCATGCTTATTGATACAGGCATGGGCGATTTTATTGATGCTACCTACCAAAAACGCTATCAGCCTTTTGGTGAGGATAGCTTAGAAAGCTCCTTAAGTCGTTATAACTTCTCTCCTGAAGATATTACAGACGTATTTTTTACCCATTTGCATTTCGACCATTGCATGGGTGCTTTGAAAGATGACGGCGACGGGAATCCCACATTGCGGTTTCCGAATGCCATACACTGGACACACAGCATTCAATGGCAATCTGCCATGCATCCTAACGAAAGAGAAAAAGCATCTTATCTGAAACCTTATTTGCAATCCATAGAAAGTTCGGGAAAACTGCATTTTGCCGACATGGAGTATATCGGTACGGATTTGATAAAAACTGAAGTAGTAAACGGACATACGGAGTCGATGATGCTCTGTCATGTTTATTTCGAAAATAAAATAATTACCTATTGTGCCGATTTGATTCCGTCACATCATCACATAAAACTGCCATATATTATGGCATATGATTTACGCCCTTTAGAAACATTAAAAGAAAAAACAGCCTTATTAAACAACGCATTTAGCGAAAATCGCATCTTATTCTTCGAACATGATAAAGATGTAGCCTGTTGTACCCTGAAAAATACTGAAAAAGGTATAGAATTTGATAAGACAGGTACATTAGAAGAGTTGTTGCAATGAAAATAAAATTAATCTTAGTTTACGCTTTTCTGCTTTTTTCATTTCGTGCTTGGTCACAAATTGAAAAGGGTGACAAACTCTATCAGGATTACAAATATGCACAGGCCATAGAATATTATAAACCGGAAGCAGAAAAAGGCAATATCAGAGCCATACGCAAGATAGCAGAATGCTACAAAAAGATCAATGATTATGAAAATGCCGAAAAATATTATGCCTTAGTGGTCGCCGATAAAAATGCTATAGTAAAATCTTATTTTTATTATGGGCAGGCATTAATGAATAGCGGAAAATATGATACCGCCTATATATGGCTGGAAAAATACCTGAAATCCAAGCCCGGAAATGACAGTTTTCTGGTAAAAAACCTAATGGAATCTTGCTTGAGTGCCGGGAAGACAGAAAATGTAAATCGTAAAGTAAAAGTCTGGAATTTCGAATCACTGAATACCGCAGCCAGCGAGTTCGGGATTTATCCTGTGCAGGAAGGATTTGTCTTCACCTCCACCCGGCAAGGAAAACTGAATGGCACATCCGGCAGTGGTTTTCAGCAAGTATTTTTCGCCAAACCAAAAGGAAATGCATATACAGTAGAATCCATAAAGGGAGTGATGAATACAAAAAATTACAACAGTGGTCCTGCTTGCGTGGATACACTTAAAGGAATTATCTATTATACTAAAAACAATTTTCAATACGGCGATGCCGTAACCAATAAAAAAGGCGATGTTACATTAAAAATATTTTCTGCTGAATTCAGAAATGATAATGTAAAAAATCAGCATGAAATAGAATTTAATGATGCTGAATCTTCTTGTGCTTTTCCGTCAATCAATAAACAAGGCAATGTCATATATTTCACATCTGACCGCGGTGGCGGATATGGAGGAAAAGATATTTATTTTTCTGTCTTTCAAAATGGAAAATGGAGTAAGCCCAAAAATGCAGGAAAAAATGTGAATACATCCGGTGATGAACGCTATCCTTTTATCCATCCCGATGGTACACTTTATTTTTCATCAAATGGGTTAACCGGGTACGGAGGTATGGATATTTATAAATGTACACCAAACAAAATTGGTGAGTTTGGCAAGCCTGAAAATATGGGCAGTCAGTTCAACTCTCCTACCGACGATTTTGCCTTTTATCTGGATGATAATTATAATAAAGGCTATTTTGCTTCTGATCGTGCGGGAGGCAAAGGCATGGATGATATTTATGCATTTCAATACCTTAACATTCCCTTTGAGCTAAATTTTTACAGCAACACACAGCCATTAGACAGTGTGCAAGTATGCATAGAAAAAGACGGGAAAACTTTGGAAACCGTATTGAGTACAACAAAAATAAATAAAGAATTAGACCCCGATGCTGTTTATGTTTTTGAAGCCTATAAAGACGGTTATTTGCTTAATGAATTAAGAATTAAAACTTCACAAAAAAAACAAGCCATTAGCAAAAGCCTTAGTCTTACGCCAAGCATGCCGGATGCAGAAGAATAGATACAAAACCATCTGATATATAGTAATTTTCAACTATGGAAAATGTAATTTTTAGAGATGCAGTTTATAGTGATTGCGAATCATTGGCCATGCTGATGACTCAATTGGGTTATCCTAGCACTAAAGAACAAATGCAAGACAGATATACTATAATAAAAAAACAGGAAGATTATAAAACTATAATTGCAGAGATGGATGGAAAAATCATCGGGATGTCCGGTATGATTAAACTTTATTTTTGGGAGCAAGATGGATATTATTTTAAAATTCAGACATTTGTTATAGATAAAGCTTATCACAGAAAAGGCATAGGTAAATTACTCATGCATGAACGCGAAAAATATGCCCGACTCAAAAAAGCAAAAATAATTGCATTAACCAGTGGAAATCGTTCAGAAAGAACAGATGCTCACTATTTTTATCCGGCAATGGGCTTTACAGCCAGCTCAACAGGCTATAAAAAGAAACTTTAATACATATACTTATTATCTCAAACTGTAATAATCGCCTCTGTTATCTTTATGATGCAGAATATGACCTCCTTGCAAAAGTGAAATCAAAATTCGGTTAGCCCGTTGTAATGAAAGATTGAGCTTAAGCGTAAGTTGTTTGGCTGTTATAGATTCATGTGTTGTAAGAAAGTCTATGACAAATTGTTGCTTGCTGTCTGTAATTACTTCAGCATCTTCATCTCTGTCTATCAACTTAGCTGACAAAGAAGACGCCATCATCGTTTTGTCATTACTGCGCATATAAATTTGCCATTCATCGTCTTCGTCTAAGGCAAAATGTGGTTTTTTAAGACTGTTTTTTATTTCAGCTCCTACTACAGAAATATCGTCTTCCAATTCAAAAATGGTAAAATATATATCAACAGGCGGATCACAAAAATGCTCGGCAGCTTCAAAGAGCATATACATTTCCTCTTCGGGCTCGCATCCGATTACATCTCCATTATCCCGCACACCTACCAGCAGTTTACCGCCTTTGTTGTTAGCAAAAGCACAGATAGTTCTGGCGATTTTTTTTTGGTTTGAAATAGTTTGCTTAAAATCCAGGCTCACCCCTTCGCCCTGTTTTATCAACTGTTCTAAAAGTACACTATCATGGTTTATTTTTGGTGAAAATCGCATTAGTAAATGTAGCAAATTTTGAAATACACCATACCCGCATTTATAAAGGAATGTCATTTAAATGTAAAAACCTGAGTTCGGGTTAAGTAAAAAAAAGGTAAAAAAAAGAGTTGATTTCTCATTAACTCCTCCACCTTAACAAGGAGGAGGAATTAATAAGGAGGAGGTTATTGAAAATAAAATCAACTATTTTTTTAATTGAAAAGCTTATCCCAAATCAGATTAAAAGGTTTTTGCATATTAGTTTGTAATTTTGTAAAAAAAAAGATGAGTTATCTGGAAGCACTTTATGGCAGCCAATATGCTGAACTCGTTCAAAACGGGCATAGCGGTGAAAATGGCAGAACGAATGGTAATCTGTTTTTGACTGCAATAATCATCATGAGTTTTTTATGTGGATTTGGTGTGCTTATGCTAATACTGAGTGCGTTGCATTTTCCGGCAAATGAATGGCTGAATAATATAGCAGCTTCTACCGGACTTACCGGAAAAAAAATGGGCATATTTGTAGCCCTGCCGCTGTTGATAATTATCTATTTTATCCTCAATAAAAGCTTAGGCAATGAGGAGCAATACAAAAAATATTGTGCCGCTTATATGCAAGCAACTAATGAAGAAAAAGAAAGTGCTAATAAGAAAACACTTCGCCCGCTATTCGGCTTAATTATTTTGTTTTTCGTGATTATTTTTCTTAGTACAATCATTCACTGAAAACGCTGCCAATACAAGTGCATTCAATAAGAAACTGATTTATCTTATTTCATACTTATATTCCTTGCCATTCAGTTTATAATGAAAATACAACGGGCTTTTGTCATCAGTACTTACTTCGTAAGCGAATAATTTTGCGCGACAGTAAGTACGTCCGGGAATTGTATCATAAGTAAAGTTGCGCACTGCCTGAAAGTCCAGTTCGGTAGAATCCCGTTGCAGTGCATACATTTTTAGGATATTTGGGATATTCTGATAAGCAAAATCAGGAGTATCATTAGTCAGCTTGCAGGAGTTGGTAAACTCACGTATATTGAATGCATTTTTGCTGAAATTATCAATACCGATATCCATAATATAGTAATCAAATCCTTTGCCCACATTCGTTTCAGGATCTATGATATTGTACTTTATTGCATTATATAAAATAAAACGCACATCTTCTGTTTTCGTTTCCGTCAAAGGTTGAAACTTATGACTTTCATTGATGGCATTTTCATATTTTTCTTCATGTGCTTGTTCGGGAGAAATGCGGTTTTCAGGCATTTCAATTTTATATGGATCATTCAAACCAAAATACTTACACGAAAGCGGTAATAAACTCCAGCTAATAAGCAGAATAACTAACTTATGATGTCTATTCATTTTCATTCGGCAATTCTGTTTTTTGTTTGCGTTTGCTGCCTTCATACATTTCATAAATATAAAACAGACAATCTAATTTTCCATTCAGCAAAGGATATTTCTTTTTGGGTTTAAGCCCGAAATTTTTCATGGCTTCAATATTACTGGTTATCAAACAACAAGTATATCCGGCAAAATGTTGTTTAAACCCATCTCCTATTTGCTTGTATAGTCGGTCGATCTCATAAGATTGCATCCGTTCGCCGTATGGAGGATTGATTATAAGTGTACCCGTTCCATAAGGTGGTATGAGTTTTTGCATGCTGTTTTCACGAAAATCGATATACTTCCACACCCCTGCCCTGCGACAATTCATTTCTGTGATTTGCAATGATTTTCTGGAAGAGTCTGCGGCTATAATTTTAAAATCAATAGTATCACGCACAGCATTTTTGAGTTCATATTGCACCGTTTTGAACAATGTTTCTTTGTAGGTTGGCCAATTTTTAAAACAAAAATACTCACGGTCTAAATTAGGTGCTTTTTGTAGTGCCATGCTGGTAGCTTCCAAGATGAGCGTTCCACTGCCACACATCGCATCAAGAAAGGTAGATTTTCTGTCCCAACCTGAGAGATATATCATGCCAGCGGCAAGCACTTCATTTAACGGAGCTTCATTTTGATGTGCCCGGTTGCCTCGTTTATGTAAGGAAGTACCGGAGCTGTCTAAGGAGATGGTCACTTTATTATTAAAAATATGCAGATTCCAAAGTATATCCGGAGCATCAGTATTGATGGACGGCCTCTCTCCGTTTATTTTTCTGAAACGGTCACAAATGGCATCTTTTAATTTCAAAGATGCATATTGCGTATGTTTGAAATAAGGAGACTGTATCGTAAAATCAATAGCAAAAGACTGATTGACAGCAAAGTAATTTTCCCAGCTTAAGCGGCTGCAAAAGTTATAAATATCTTCGGGTGATGTAGATTCAAATTCAAAAACCGGAACTAACACTTTCAGACAAGTGCGCAATTGCAGATTGGCACGATAAAGCAGTTCTTCCGAATAGTTGCAAATGACGGCTCGCTTGCCTGTTTCAATATTTTCAGCCTGCAACAATGTCAATTCCTCCGCCAATACCGACTCCAACCCTTGTAAGGTTTTGCATACTAATTTAGTTTGAAATACATTCACTTGAAATAAATTTAGACGAGTGTTTACCGCACTAAATTAGACAAATTAACTTGTTCTGTTTCGATTTAAATAAAAAAAACGAAACCCATTAGGGGTTTCGTTTTTTATTTCGCAAGTTCAATAATATTTATTACTTACAACTATTCCTGGTTACTTTTCTTACTTCACTTCTTCATACTCAGCATCCGTAACGGTATCTGAATTATTATTATTGTTGGTATTGCCATTATCTGTTGCGTTGTCTGCTTGTTGTGCACCACCTTGAGAAGCATTGTACAAATCCTGAGATGCTGCAGACCAAGCGTTATTCAATTCTGTAAGTGCAATTTCCAAAGTTGGAACATCTTGAGCCTGATGTGCAGTTTTTAATTTTCCTAAAGCATCTTCTATAGCTTGTTTTTTATCAGCAGGCAATTTATCACCAAACTCTTTTAATTGTTTTTCAGACTGGAAGATTAATCCATCTGCTTCATTCAGTTTGTCTACTTTAGCTCTTGCTTCAGTATCTGCTGCGGCATTGGCTTTGGCTTCTGCTTTCATTTTTTCAATCTCTTCTTTGCTTAAGCCTGATGATGCCGTGATGCGGATATTTTGCTCCTTGCCTGTTCCTTTATCTTTAGCCGTTACACTCAAAATACCATTAGCATCGATATCAAAAGTAACTTCAATTTGAGGCACACCTCTTGGTGCTGGTGGAATTCCATCCAAGTGGAAGCGACCAATGGATTTATTGTCTTTTGCCATCGGGCGTTCACCTTGCAATACATTTAATTCAACAGAAGGCTGGTTTTCGCTGGCGGTAGAGAATGTTTCTGATTTTTTAGTCGGTATGGTTGTATTCGCTTCAATCAATTTTGTGAATACCCCGCCATAAGTTTCTATACCTAAGGAAAGTGGTGTTACATCCAACAATAGAACATCTTTTACATCACCTGTCAAAACTCCACCTTGTATGGCTGCACCTACTGCCACTACTTCATCCGGATTTACCCCTTTACTTGGTTTTTTGCCGAAAAACTTCTCCACCACTTCCTGAATTTTCGGGATACGTGTAGAACCACCCACTAAAATTACTTCGTCAATTTGTGAAGGCGACATACCTGCATCTTTAAGAGCTTTTCTGCATGGCTCCAATGTGCGCTCAACTAATTGCTCCGTAAGCTGATCGAATTTTGCACGAGATAATTTTTTCACTAAGTGTTTAGGCACACCGTCTACGGCAGTGATATATGGCAAATTGATTTCTGTTTCTGTAGAAGAAGACAGTTCAATTTTTGCTTTCTCCGCAGCTTCTTTCAAGCGCTGTAAGGCCATTGGGTCTTTGCGTAAGTCAATTCTTTCTTCATTTTGAAACTCATTCGCCAGCCAGTTGATAATTTCCTGGTCAAAGTCATCACCACCAAGATGAACATCACCATTGGTTGATTTAACTTCAAATACTCCATCACCCAACTCTAATACAGAAATATCGAATGTACCACCGCCCAAGTCATACACGGCAATTTTCATATCTTTTCCGCCCTTGTCCAAGCCATAAGCCAGCGCAGCAGCAGTCGGTTCGTTGATGATACGTTTTACATCCAACCCTGCAATTAATCCAGCTTCTTTAGTAGCCTGACGTTCTGCATCGTTAAAGTATGCCGGCACGGTAATAACTGCTTCATTTACTGTTTGACCTAAATAGTCTTCTGCCATTTTTTTACATTTTTGCAGAATTATGGCAGAAATTTCCTGTGGAGTGTATAATCTGTCATGAATTTTAACACGTACCGTATCGTTGTCACCTCGTTCAACATCATATGCCACATACGATTTTTCTTTTGTAATTTCTGAAAAGCGTTTACCCATAAAACGCTTGATAGATGAAACGGTATTTTTGGGGTTAGTAATCGCCTGACGCTTAGCGGGGTCTCCCACTTTACGCTCGCCGTTATCCAAAAAACCAACAATAGACGGAAGAGTGCGTCTGCCCTCATCCGTAGTAATCACTACCGGTTCACTGCCTTCCATTACAGCAACACATGAGTTGGTAGTTCCTAAGTCAATTCCAATAATTTTTCCCATATTATACTTATTATTTTTTTGTTTTAAAACCCTTTAAGAACAATATATATGCCAATGGCAGTCAAGTGACAGAATGACATATTACGAAAATAATTGTTGAAAATATGGGCTCGAAAGGTTGCTTTTTCCCTAAGTAAAATATCCTGCTTTAATGAATCACTTTTTACTTTAACTTTTCTTTTTTACCTATCGAATCTATTTTTAATCCATTGACAGCAAACTTGCCATATTTTCTTCTTTTACCAAACCAGCTATCCATCAGGTTTTTGAGTAAGGTTGCTTTAGTTTCGGTGTATGGATACCAGTGCGGATCTATCATATCGCTCATATTGTCGATAATAACCGACTTGAGATTGCAGAAAGTGACTAAGCCTTCTTCGCCTTTAAATCTGCCAATACCTGAATCTTTGACACCTCCAAACGGCAAGTAAGGATTGGCTTCGTTAATCATGTGATTATTGATACAAACATTACCGCATTTGATGGCTCGCGCTATGCGCTCGCCCCTTGCCAAATCTTTCGTCCATACGGATGCACCCAGACCATAAGGCGAGTCATTTGCCAAGGAGATTGCTTCTTCTTCCGTTTTAAATTTCATGACAGCAATAGTAGGACCGAAAGTCTCTTCTGAAGCTATCAGCATATCTTTTGTACAGTCAGCTAATATCGTAGGCGGGATATGCATATTGCCTTTTTCCTTTATGCCGCCACAGAGCAATTTAGCCCCTTTAGCCAGCGCATCTTCAATATGCTGCTCTACTATAGCCACCTGGAAAGGAGCTGTCATACAACCTACATCACAATCTTCGGCTGATTTTGTATTCCTTTCAGGAGTTGAAACACGCAATTTTTTTGTCTTATCCACCAGATCATTCATGAATTTCTCATAAATACCTTCTTGCACATACAGTCTTTCAATTCCTGTACAGTTTTGTCCGGCATTAGTAAACGCACCCCACATTACACCATTTACGGTTCTGTCTAAATTTATATCATCAAATACGATGGATGGATCTTTTCCGCCCAACTCCAAATCTACAGGGATAAGTTGTTTGGAGCAGGCTTCCATAATTTTTTTGCCGGTGCGCACAGAGCCGGTAAAATGTACTTTATCAGGACGAAACGCCAGTAATTCCGCTCCTGTGGTTTTACCACCTATTACTACTTGTATGGCATCTTTCATAAATCCGCTGTGCGCATAAAAATGTTCCCACAATGGTTTTAGTGGTGTTACTTCAGAAGGTTTTGCGATTACTGCATTCCCGGCTAAAAAGGCCAGGATACCCGGCACGATTACCTGATAAAACGGGAAATTCCATGGTGTGATTACCAAAATTGTTCCCAATGGTTCTGCCCATTGACGAGCTTTTTTACCCATTAAAAAAACAGGAATATCCATTTTTTTTTCGGCTAAAACTTTTGGTGCCATCTTCTTATAAACATCAATAACATCGCATACTTCAAATACTTCGGCAGCAAATGCATCTGTTCTGCTTTTGCCCGTTTCTGCTATAATACTGTCCAGAATAAAATCCTGATAATGGATGACATACTGCATTATTTTATCTACTTCGGCAATGCGTTCTTTTACTGACAGCTTTGCTATCTTTTGCTGTGCGGTTTTCGCATTTTCAAAAACAGATTTTAACTCATCTCCGGTCGGGTCGTTAAATGCATACAAAAATTCCTGATTAATCGGATTCGTGATTTTAGTTGACATACTACTGATTTTATGCTGTAAAATACCAATTTACAGTGATAATAAAAAACACTTAATTTAGTATTATAAAATTTTACATATTGATGATGTTGCGAAGTTTATATTACTGTTGGTGCGGATATCATCCGATAAGTTAATAAGCTTTTACCACTTTAAAAATCTTATAATTAGCACTAAACATTACTTTTGGATTACTACCTTTGCAACATGAGTAATAATCCAGATTTTAACCTGAATGAAGACAATATGCGCTTAGCTGTAGACCAGCTGAAAAACAAGCTGGCTAAAGTATATCTTGGAGGTGGCGAGAAAAAAATTGCATCAGAACACAAGAAAGGCAAACTGACCGCTCGTGAACGAATTGATTATTTATTGGATAAAGAAAGTACACGCATTGAAATTGGAGCACTTACCGGAGATGATATGTACCTCGAAGAAGGCGGATGCCCAAGTGGTGGCGTAGTTGTCGTGATAGGATATATATCCGGAAGGCAGTGTATTGTTGTTGCCAATGATGCCACGGTAAAAGCCGGAGCCTGGTTTCCTATTACGGGCAAAAAAAATCTGAGGGCACAGGAAATTGCCATGGAAAATCATCTTCCTATCATTTACCTGGTTGACAGTGCAGGGGTTTACTTGCCCATGCAGGATGAAATTTTCCCGGATAAAGAAAACTTTGGTCGCATTTTCAGAAATAATGCCAAAATGAGTGCCATGGGTATTCCTCAGATTGCTGCCATTATGGGCAGTTGTGTGGCCGGTGGCGCATATTTGCCTATCATGAGTGATGAGAGTCTGATAGTGGAAGGTACGGGCAGTATCTTTTTAGCCGGTCCGTATTTAGTAAAAGCTGCTATTGGTGAAAATGTAGATAAAGAAACTTTGGGTGGAGCTGAAACGCAAACCGCATTAAGCGGAGTTTGTGACTATAAAATGAAAGACGACAAAGAATGTTTGGATACCATAAAAAAACTGGTGAAAAACTTTGGGCATTTTGATAACGCAGGATTTGACCGCATAAAAGCTAAAAAGCCTAAAGCAGTTGAGAAAGAGCTATATGGCATTTTTGGGAGCAAGCCCTATGATGTTCGTGAACTAATTAAGCGCATTGCTGATGATTCTGAACTTACGGAATACAAAGAAGACTACGGACAAACTATTGTATGTGCTTATGCCCGTATAGATGGCTGGAGTGTGGGTATTGTATCCAACCAGCGATTGGTAGTAAAAAATAAAAAAGGTGAAGTGCAGATTGGCGGTGTTATTTATTCTGATTCGGCGGATAAGGCTGCACGCTTTATTATGCTTTGTAATCAGAAAAAGATTCCATTGGTATTTATGCATGACGTTACCGGTTTTATGGTAGGCAGTCGCAGCGAGCATGGCGGCATTATCAAAGATGGTGCTAAAATGGTGAATGCTGTTGCAAATTCTACGGTGCCGAAGTTTGCCATTGTATTGGGCAACTCTTATGGTGCGGGCAATTATGCGATGTGTGGCAAAGCATACGATCCGCGCTTGATGCTCTGCTGGCCGACGGCAAAAATTGCGGTGATGGGTGGCAGCCAGGCGGCCAACACGATTTTGCAGATTCAGGTTTCGGCGATGGAAGCCAAAGGCAAATCGCTGACTGATGAAGAGAAGGCTGCTATTTTATCTGAAATAACAGAAAAATACGAAGAAACGACGACGCCCTATCATGCGGCTGCCAGGCTGTGGGTGGATGCCATTATTGATCCGCTGGAAACCAGGAAGTGGATTTCAGCAGGAATAGAAATGGCAAATAATGCTCCGGTAGAGAAGTTTAATGTAGGCGTGATACAGACGTAGTTTAGTACTTAATGACCACGTCATTTCGAGAGAGGCACGAGCGAGAAATCACATTATGAATATGGATGTTTCAATTCTATTAAAAAATATGGGATAGAGCAAACAGATTATTATCCGTTTTCTTTTTGAGACCTCTCACTACCTGCCCGCTTTGCAGCTGTGGTCGTTCGAGGTGACGGTATTAAAAACACGTCATTTCGAGAGAGGCACGAGCGAGAAATCCCATTATGAATATGGATGTTTTCAATTCTATTAAAAAATATGGGATAGAGAAAACAGATCATGATCCGTTTTCTTTTTTGAGACCTCTCACTACCTGCCCGCTTTGTAGCTGCGGGCGTTCGAGGTGACGGTGGATTCGTTTCGGTTGGTGGGGACATTAAGCGATAGGTAATTATACTTCAATCATTAAACTAAGTTTTTTCACACTCTGACGGTTTGGCGCTTGGCGAAGTGGCGGGTTTCGGAGCACTTCACTGTCAACCTGCACGAAATTTTGATAGGAGCACTCTGTATCGTCCTGTCATTAAGCAGCTTTCTGTTTGTAAAGATGTTCTTGAAATTCTATAAACAGTCGGCTGATGTTTGCCACATCTCCCAAAATTTCTTTTGCGTCTTCCAATGATTGATACTTGTTTGTCAGCAAGATTGGTAATTTTTCTTGGTCGAGTTCGTCCACACCTATTTCAATGTATTTACTCAAAACGAACGTGATAAACTCCTTTTGTTTGTTGTTTAGTAAGGCGAAGATTGTCGCTTCGGCTGCTTTGGCTCTCGCTTCTCTTGTCATTGCGATATAGTCGCCATTGAACACGTATTCCAACACATCATACAAGTCGCTTTTTTCCATATCTACTAACTTTTGTAAAGTCAGTAAATCGTCTTTAGGGAAACCTGCAGCGTCTAAATTTTCAAGTAATGCTATTCTTGTCAATGGATTGCTCCAAAGTTTTCGCAATTCTTCTTCGTCTTTGAAGAGTTTAGGTAACTCTCCAAACAGATTATTCAAAAATTCTTCTGCTGAAATGGGTTTGCCGTCTGCACTCCAAAATGAAGTGGAAACCATATGTTTGATTTCTCTTTCCTTACCGTTTTTCAGTTTGATTTTTACTTTCTTCATGCAAACACAAGGACGTTGACCGCATTTCTCACAAGGTTGGGGCGGTTGTTTTTCGCAAACGCAAGGTCTTTCTCCACAAACAAGACAAGGTCTTGGCGGAACGTATTCACATTCACACGGATTTTGTCCGCACTGTTTGCAAGGTTCTTCTTCCAGAGGTTCTCCGTCCCATTCTGGGTCCGAAAAATGTTTGTAGGCATCTACAAAGTCGTAAATGGTAAAGAAGTCTTTGCCATCAAACAAACGGGTGCCACGTCCAACGATTTGTTTAAACTCAATAATTGAATTAACAGGGCGAAGCAAAACGATGTTGCGCCATATCTGGCAGATGGGCTTTCGCCAGCGC
>CAZPBT010000050.1:0-15099 GCA_964584555.1 uncultured Chitinophagales bacterium | reverse complement strand
TGTAAATTTAAGGATTCAAAGCCAATTAACCATGAACGGAAAAAACGATATTTTTGCATTAATTCATGCATTGAGTTCTACCGAGAAATCCTATTTTAAGAAATTCGCTTATAAAATAAAAACAAAAGACAGCAAGGATTATTTAGCTCTTTTTGATGCACTTGTCTCACAAAAAGAATACGATGAACTTCTGCTGAAAAAGAAGTTAAAACACACCAAATTATTCAATAATTTTTCCGCTTCAAAAACGTATCTTATCAATCTTATTATTGATACGCTTTCACCCTACCAGGAGGAAAATAACATTCATGGTATTATTTTAAAATCTCTATCCCAAATTCGTTTTTTAAATGAAAAGAAGGCGGTACAGCTTGCCGGAAAAAAGATACAACAAGTAAAAAAACTGATTATTGAGCATGAGTTATATGCTTACGCTCACACGCTGTTTCAATTGGAAATAGATTTAATTCCCTATTCAAAAATAGAAGAAAAATACAGAAACCAACTTTTTCTTGATTGCCAATATGCAGAAAGATGTGTTCAAAATTATTCCGAATATTTACAGCTCAAAGAAGAGTGGATCTATTTCAGACAAAACACACAAACTTATACAAGGGATAATTCATTGCAAAGCACAATTACTGAGAAACTCAAACATCCTTTATTACAGTCAGCAGATACAGCACTGACAACAAGAGCAAGATATCTATTTTATTACATACGTATTGGGTATTTTCTACTAATGAATGATTTGGAGGCTGCTTATGCTGATAGTTGCAATCAGTATGTATTGTTAGATAAGCACATTTTTTTCCGACAACTTTATGCAACGGATTATATAAACAATCTTGGCAACCATCTCTTCAGAATGATAAATGTAAATCAATATGAAAATGCAAATGATGTCATTCAAAAATTAGAATCCGCATTGATAAACTATCCGGATAAAGATTTTGTACAATTAAAGCGATTGAATATACTCTATATTGAACGAGCCAGAAGTATGCATGAGAAAGACTTTCCTCATATGCTGCAGAATATTGAATTTATGGAAAAAGCGATTGGGTATTTTAAATTTAGAAAAGATATTGCTATCTCTCTTCAATATGATATCATTTTAGCCTATTTTTATAATGATAAATTTGCAGATGCACTAATGCATGCAAACAATTTGCTGAATCACGAAGAATTAAATAGTTTTAAAGATTTGGAAAGTTATGCTCATATTATTCGATTGTTGTGTTTCATAGAATTAAATAAAAAGTTTGTTTCTGATAATTTGTTTGATAATCTCAAGAAGAAACTTTATCGTGATAAGAAATTATTTAAGATGGAGAATTGTATGCTTCGGTTTTTAGAAGAATACGCTAATTCAACTGAAAGCAAGCAGAAATTTTCTGTTTTGCTTCAATATAAAACAGAAATAGAGCAGCTCGTACAAAACCCCTTAGAACAGAACATGCTCCATTATTTCAATATTTTATGGTGGATGGAGGCCAAAATTAACCAAAAAACGATGCTTTCTTACTTTACAAAAAACCTAAGCAGCCCCTAAAGAAATACTAATATAACATATTGATTATCAGGCTTGTAGTTCATGATGAAGAACTGCCTGAGCATGAAAAAATAATGCATTTTTGTCCTTCTTCCTGTTTTTCACACTTTTTATTTTTTAAACTAGAATGTAATAGAACAAGTGGGGTGAGAATTTCTTTTGGTTTTTGGTGTCCTAGCTTTTAAAGGAAGTTAGCTCCATATTGCATCATTACGTTTACAAAAGTTAATACATAAATATTAGTGTAATATGTTTGATGGGGATGTTTACCCTCTTGATGAGTTATGTCTATTTCAGCAGGAGATAAATTTTATACATAAAACTGAATCATTGCATAAGCTTTCCACTAAGGATATTCCCCACTTAAGAAGTGCTGGGGGTGTAACCCTATTTTATGACAGGACAATTTACAGAAATCCGGTTTCCTTTTTTTATTTTAGACGCTTAATTCTGAAAATATCATGCATAAAAAATTTGCGCTCATCGGCATTGCCGGATATATAGCTCCTCGACATTTAAATGCCATCACAGATATCGGAGGTGAACTTGTAGCAGCATATGATATTGCAGATTCTGTAGGAATTTTAGACGCTTACTTTCCGCAGTGCGAATTTTTTACTGACGAATTTGCTTTCTATGATTTTCTGATTGACAGTACACCCGTTGACTATTTAGTAGTTTGTTCTCCTAATTATTTACATGAACAACATTGTTATGCCGGATTGAAATTAAATGCGGATATTATCTGCGAAAAACCAACTTGCCTGACACTGGAAAACTGGCAAAATTTAGCGGATGCGCAGCAGTATTCTACAAAGAAAATTTATACAATTTTGCAATTGCGTCATCATCCAGAAATTGTAGCTCTAAAAAACAGCATTCAATCGAATTTATCTTATGATGTGGAAATAAAATATCACACTCCTCGAGGGAAATGGTACCATAAAAGCTGGAAAGGCAATATGGAAAAATCGGGTGGTATTGCCACTAATATCGGCATTCATTTATTTGATATGGTATGCTGGCTTTTTGGAGAGGTATTAGCTTTGCAAGTTGAAGAAAATACGGAAACTACTTCTAAGGGTTCATTGCAATTTAATAATGCCCGTGTAAAATGGGATTTGAATATTGGCATAGAAGAGAAAGCAGTTCGTAGCATTGCGGTAAATACTGAACAGATTGAATTTACAGCGGGATTTGCCGATCTGCATACAGCATCTTATCATCAGATTATGGATGGCAATGGTTACGGATTGGATGATGTTAAAGCCTCCATAGCCTTAGTAGAAAAAATCAGAACGACTGCCCTTTAGCCCTTACACACAATCGCCTTTTTCTTTTACCTTTTGATAAAAATATTCATATTGCGGCAAGATATTATGGATATCAAATCGCTCTGCCTGAGCTAAAGCATTTTTGCGGAATTGCTCTAACATCCTTTCATCTTTCAATAAATGGATTGCCTTAGTGGCCATACAATCGATATCTCCAACCGGACACAAATAGCCGGTTACTCCATCAATATTCACTTCCGGTATGCCGCCGGCATTACTCGAAATAACAGGCACTTCGCAAGCCATGGCCTCTAAGGCGGCCAAGCCAAAACTCTCACTTTCGGAAGGCATCAAAAATAAATCGGCAACAGCCAGCAACTCCTCTACCGCATCTTGTTTACCCAAAAAACGCACATCCAGACTATCACATAAACTGCGGACAAGCACTTCCATATTATGTCGCTCGGGACCATCTCCGATAAGCAATAATTTTGCAGGCAAGGCTTCTGCAATTTTACAGAAAACATAAATTACATCTTCTACTCTTTTTACTTTGCGGAAGTTGGAAGTATGAACAATTATCTTTTCGCCATTAGGTGCTATAGCTTTCTTAAAATGTTCTTTGTTCGTTTTTTTAAAACGTGAAAAGTCAATGAAGTTTGGTATAACTTCGATTTCTTTATTGATATCAAAATGCTTGTAAGTATCTATTTTCAAGCTTTCTGAAACTGCTGTAACACCACAAGAATTATTGATGGAATAGGTAACTACAGGTTCATACGTAGGGTCTTTGCCTACCAGTGTAATATCGGTGCCGTGTAAGGTGGTTATCACCGGTACATCTATGCCTTTTGTTTGAAGTATCTTTCGGGCCATAAATGCTGCGGAGGCATGAGGAATGGCATAGTGCACGTGAAAAATATCGAGATTGGCATAAATGGCAACATCCACCAGTTTGCTCGCTAAAGCCGTTTCGTAAGGTGCGTAATCAAACAGAGGATAATCATTGAGGCTTACTTCGTGATAGAAAATGTTGGCATTGAACGAATCGAGTAAGCGAGCCGGTTGTTTGTAAGTAATAAAATGTACTTTATGGCCTTTATCTGCCAAGCCTTTGCCCAACTCAGTGGCTACTACGCCACTGCCGCCAAATGTAGGATAACACACTATTCCAATATTCATAGTCTTTACTTTGAGTCTGTGAAGTTAGGAAATAAAGCAGATGTATGCTTTTTTCTTCCGCGAGGGATAGCATAATTTTAAGCAGATAAATGAAATAAAAGGAGTAGCTTATTCGTGGTTGTTTTCAGGAGCGGCGGCTTCCTCCGTTGTTTTTACTTCATCTGTACTGTTTTCAGTAAGCTCATTATTTAAAACCGAATCTTCAGATTGTGTTGTTTCAGTTTTAGTTTGTATATCAGAATGCTCTGTATCTGTAATAGTGGTTGCATTTGCTCCTGTTGATGTCATGTTTTCTGTAACAGCATGATTCTCTTCAGTAGCAGTTGTAGCTTGAACTTCTTCGTCAGCAACGGTTGTTTTTACAGCTGTACTTTCATCAGCCTTATTGTTTGATTTAGCGGCACCTTTTTCAGTATGCTCTTTTTGAGCTTGTTCCTCTTCTCGTTTTTTGCGTTGTTCTTCTCGTTCTGTTTGCTCTTGTTTTTCCTTTTCAATTTCTTTTTCCAACTGCTTAATCGTGTCTTTTATGCCATCCGCTTTTTTCTCTTTGTCTTTAATACGGTCGGTTATATAATTGAATCGGTTTTTGATTTCATCTACTCCAAGTTTGCCGCGAGTGTAATGCTGCATTTTTTCAATTTGCATATTCAAATTATCCGTATCGCGGGCAATGGAGTCTTTAAGTCCGTCCAGTATTTGTTTTAGCTGCACAATACGGCTTTGTGTTTTTGTTACAGTTTCAGTAGAACGATATTTGCGCAAATCATCAAAAATCTGATTAATGGAAGCGTATATGTTTTTCTTCACCGACCAACGCATGGTTACATCTTTGATTTCATTCTGGATTTTTTTCAATTCATCAAAAATATGTTTCCATTGGTCAGAGTAGATTAATTTCGACTGTAAATCTTCGATGCGTTTTTGAATCTGTTTAGTAAAAACGGAATTAGCCTGATCTTCATTCTCTGTGTTCAGTCTCTTCATTGCTTTGAGTGCATCAAAAATGCCGTTTATTTTTTCTTTGAGCACCGTAGTTTGTTCCCAGGTAATTTCATTTTTCTTTTGGTAAGAAGCAATTTTTTCCCATTGCGTTTTTGTTTTATCCCAAAGTGATTTATCATAGTCTGAAATCACATTTGCTTGTTCTTCCAGCAATTGAGTTTCGTCAGCCAGCATCTGGTTGATTTTGGCACTCATCAGTTTTTTACTCCATTTGTGTTGCGATTGCAATACCAAATCCACACGTTCCGGTTTCACTTCTTCCGGAAGGATGGTGTCAGAGTTGGCATCAATTTCCCAGTGATGGGCACTTTCGGGAAAAGTAAATTCACCTCCGTTTTTCCATTCAACAAAAAGCTGATCCTGGATTTCTTTGCTGACTTCCTCTTTAGGGAAAGCATAAATGTGAATTTTTGTAGTGGGTTCGTCTAAAAACAAAGCTATAAGTGCTTTTCTGTCGGTGCCGATTTCGCCCCATAAAACTAATCGTGTGTTCATGTTGTTTAATTCAAGATTGTTCGTATTTACCGCATTGCTGCGACATCGTTTTAGTTGTTAATTATTTTATTTAAAAACAAAAATAGCTTGCTCACAGCAAACTATGATACAAAGGTATTAAATCCTGAATAAAAAACTATTTTTTAGTAGAAATATGGTGATTTCCGTTTTTATTCGCCAACTGCCCGCATGCGGCATCTATATCCTTACCCCTGCTTTTCCGCACGTTAGCTATCACGTTGTTTTGCGTTAGGTAGCTGATAAAATGATTGCGGTGCACAGCATCAGACTTTTGGAATTCAGCTTGCTCTATTTTGTTATATTCTATTACATTCACTTTTACTCCTTGCAAACGATGGCATAAAGCCACCAGTTTTTTTGCATCTTCCAAGCTGTCGTTCACGCCATTAAGTAATATATATTCAAAAGTAACTTCACCTTTGCATTTCTGTTGAAAATAAACCAGAGCATCAAGCAGGGCTTCTATATTATTTTGCTCATTAATAGGCATTATAGTATTTCGCTTTTCATCATCGGCGGCATGCAATGATAAAGCCAGATTAAATCGCACTTCTTCATCTGCCATTTTGCGTATCATTTTTGCAATGCCGGCGGTGGAAACCGTAACACGTTTAGATGAAAAGTTCAAACCTTCCGCAGAAGTTATTTTAGCAATAGCATCCATCACTTCATTGAAATTCAATAAAGGCTCACCCATACCCATAAAAACGATATTTGACAAGTTGCGCCCCTGCGTTTCTAAAGCTTGTTTATTGATAAGGACAACCTGGTCGTAGATTTCTGCGGCTGTCAGGTTTCTCTCCCGTTTCAAAAATCCGGTAGCACAAAACGTGCAGGTGAGGCTGCACCCCACTTGCGAAGATACACAAGCAGTAGCTCTATCGTCTGTCGGTATCAACACGCCTTCTATCAGATGTTTGTCATGTAATTGGAATGCAGTTTTTATAGTGCCGTCAGTTGAGCATTGAGTAGTAAAAATGTGTAAGGGATGTATAACAAAATGTTGTTGTAGTTTTTGGCGTAAGTCTTTGGATAAATTTGTCATGGCATCAAAGTCTATGGCAGATTTTTGCCAAAGCCACTCATAAATTTGTCTTGCTCGAAATGGCTTTTCCCCCAATTGCTCAAGTTCAGCAATCAAATCATCTTTAGAGAATATGCGGATATCTTTTTTCAAGTGTGACATAAAAATACCGCCTCGTAAGAGGCGGCATAAAAATACACAATATATAAAAACTGTCAGGGGTTATTTGTCCACCTGAAGTATTTTGCGATGGTATCTTGAAATTACATTCGGATCCGGGTGCAGGCGTGTAGCGGCCTCATCTTTTCCGTCATAAGGTATTACTGATAAAACATATCGAATGGTTTCTAAACGAGCTTTTTGTTTGTTGTTCGCTCTTACAATTATCCACGGGCTGAAAGAGGTATGTGTTCTGCTGAACATTTCTTCTTTAAAACGGGTGTAAACATCCCATTGTTTTTGCGCTTCCATATCTACCGGGCTCAATTTCCATTGTTTTAGTGGGTTTCTTTTGCGTGATTCAAATCGGCGTAATTGCTCTTCTTTAGATATAGAAAACCAGAATTTTATCAAAATAAGTCCATCCTCATACAGCATATGTTCAAACTCGTTTACTTGCTGCATAAAGATTTCATATTGCTGTTGAGTACAAAACTTATTAACCGGCTCAACTACGGCACGGTTATACCAGCTCCTGTCAAAAAACACCAACTCTCCCTTATTTGGTAATTGTTTTACATAGCGCTGGAAATACCATTGTCCGCGTTCTTCTTCAGTGGGTTTAGGTAATGCAACGACACGCATTGCACGCGGGTTGATATGCTCGGTAAAACGACGGATGGTACCTCCTTTTCCTGCGGCATCTCTGCCTTCAAACAAAATGGCAACTTTCGCCCCTTTTTCTTGAATCCAGCGTTGTAATTTTACCAGTTCAATTTGTAATTTTTCTAACTCTTCCTCATATTTAATAGAGTTCAATACTTTGTCGGGTTTGCCATTGTTGTTGTGAAATAATTTGGATAAATCCGATTTTGTTTTTAAGCTTTTCAACTCACCCAACGTAACGGTTTTGTTTTCCCATTCATTTTCCTGTTTAGTTGTGTTTTCAGCTTTTGTTTCAGCCTGTTTTACAGTTGATTTGGCTGGTTTTACCTGGCCATTGGATGTTGCAGCTTTCTTCTTGCTGCTTGCTGTTGTTGTTTTTTTAACTGCCATATAATATCTGTGTCTGTTGGTTTAAAGGTGCTAAATTGCAAATATATTATCGTAAAAACAATGATAAGGAGCAAAAGAAATTATGATAATCGTCATTCGCACAGCGGTATTTTAGTATTTTTGATGCATGCTACGTAAGCTTACAGCAGACTGGGTTTTTCCCGTTTCCGGTAATCCGGTAGAAAATGGCGTACTGATAATTGAACAGAACGGTAAGATAATTGCCTTAAAAAATCGGGACGAATTTGCTGCTGAAGAACTGGAAACATATGATGGATATTTAGTGCCGGGCTTTGTAAATGCCCACTGTCATTTAGAACTCTCTCATCTCAAAGGCATAGCCCAAACAGGAACGGGCTTAATTGATTTTGTTACACAAGTCATCGCCAACCGCAACCATTCGCCGGCAATCATCCAATCGGAAATAGAAAGAGCGGAAAATGAGATGCTGCAAAATGGGATAGTTGCGGTAGGAGATATCTGTAATACTACTGATACTTTTTATCAGAAGCAAAAAGAATATCTGTTCTATTATTCGTTTGTAGAGTATTTTGATTTATTCCAAACAGATAATACAAAGCAAACTATCGCACAGTATAATGCAGTTTATGATGCATTATCAGAAACAAACAAAAACAAAAAATGCAAAGTACCGCATGCGCCTTATTCGGTCTCAGAAGAATTGTTTGAATACCTGACACAAAACGAGTCAGGGAAAACGATGTCAATACATAATCAAGAAACTCAGGCCGAACAAGATTTATTTCAGGGTAAAAGAGGTGCGTTTATCTCGTTTTATGATCGCATGAACTTGGCAACCCGTGCTATACCCTACCGAAATTCACCATCTATAAATTATGCACTTGAATATCTGAGTAAAAATAACCGCAATCTATTCGTACATAATACACTGACTACAAAAGAAGATATTTTACTGACTTTTGATGTGTTGGAAAAAGAAAGGACTTTCTGGTGTACCTGCCCCAATGCCAATTTGTATATAGAAAACAAGCTACCCGATTATCGTGCGTTTTTAGCTGCAGATGCCACGCTTTGTATAGGCACAGACAGCCTAACCTCAAACTGGCAGTTGAATATATTGGAAGAAATGAAGACTATCTTAAAATACTGTTCGTATCTGCAATTTGAAGAGGTATTGAAATGGGCTACACTAAACGGAGCAAAGGCATTAGGTGCAGATACAGTATATGGCTCTTTCGAAACAGGAAAAACCCCGGGAGTCGTGCATATTTCCGGAGTAGAAAATAGAGACATTAGTAAGGCTGTAAGTAAAAGAATTTATTGATGAATCTGGCAGTTGATATAGGCAATACACGTACAAAAATCGGCATTTTTGATGGCTTGGTGCAAAAAGAAACTTTAGTTTTTAATCATAACCAAGAAATAGATTTTTACAGCATCATCACCACATACAACATCAGGTGTGCCATACTCTCCTCTACGGTAGAAATTCCGGCTTCCTATTTTAATATTGCCGAGTTGCTGGAGCAATCTTTTGTACTCAACAAGCATACTTTACTTCCTTTTCCCAATCTGTATTCATCTAAAGATACGCTGGGTAATGACCGGCTGGCGTTGGTAGCTGCCGCTCAGGCAGCATTTCCACATCAGCATAATTTGGTGATAGGGTGTGGTACCTGTATTACTTTTAATTTTATCAATGCCAATGATGAATTTTCAGGAGGCAGTATACACCCGGGTCTGAAGATGCGCTTTAATGCCATGCACCATTTTACGGGTAAATTGCCTTTGGCTGAAATTACAACGGATGTCAGTTTGGTTGCCGATACTACGATTTCTAATTTGCAGACTGGTGTTGTAATTGGTGCAGCCAAAGAAATTGACGGCATGATAGACGAATATTTAGTTAAATTTCCTGAATTGAATGTAATAATTACAGGTGGTGATGCCGGTGTATTGGTAAATCAACTTAAAAATAAGATATTTGCAATTTCCGATTTTACATTAATCGGACTGAATTATATTTTGTTATACAATGCGAAGTAGTCTTTTATTAATTTTTACACTGGTTATACTTGCGGCTTATGGTCAGGATTTAACCCCATATTCCCGCTACGGGTTGGGATTTGCTGCTGATAATAATCATGCACAGTCGGCACAAATGGGTGGCTTGGGGGCTGCATTCCAATCTTCAGAAAGCCCCAATTACCTTAATCCGGCCTCGTATGGTGCTATGGTATTGACTACCTTTGATGCTGGCTTCGGCGGAAATTTTATTCGCCTGAAAACCAACACGATGAAGGCGAAGCAAAATAATTTCGCTTTGAATTATTTGTCGATATTCGTGCCGGTTAAAAAATACTGGGTTACGGGCGTTGGTTTATTGCCGGTAAGTGCTAAAGATTATTTTGTAACACAAACTTCCGTCTTGGATACCAATTATTCCGCTCAGTTTGAATATGAAGGCTCCGGTAATCTGTATAATGCGATTTGGGGTAACGGATTTAAATACAAAGGGCTTTATCTCGGTTTTAATTTCGGCTATATGTTCGGCAAGCTGAATAATAATACCTTCACTTATTTAGTAGATCCGTCAGGAAGCTACGACCCCTATACAAACACAGCATGGAGTTTTTCTAATGTTAAAATTGGCAGTCTTACCTATAATTTGGGAGCTCAATACCGTTTGGATATAAAAACCAAGAAAGATTCGAGCCTGTACATGGTATTTGGTATTTCAGGCTCCTCACCGTTAAAAGTGCTGAAAAATTCAACGATTGACAATGCAGCTTATGCATTTTCATCAACACAATTAGGCTACCGTTCTTCCGATCAAGGCATCAATGATTTTTTGACAGATTATCTGATTCCCAAAGCAAGCTATTCCGACATCATGGATACGCTAAAAGAGCAATTTGGTGCTAAAGCCACTATAAAGCTGCCCGGACATATCAATTTTGGTGTAATTGCCGGCAAAAACAACCGATGGAAAGCCGGTTTTGATTTTAAATATCAGTTTTGGAGTAAATATCAGGGATATGAATCGGGAGCGGTATCTAAACTAAGTAATAGCTTCAGAGTTGGCTTAGGCGGAGAGTATTTCCCATTGGGCAAGGGGAAGTCTAATTTCTTTAAAACACTTAAGTATCGTGCAGGATTCTACTATACCCGAACTAATATTACCATTGGTAATCAATCAATTAATGAATTTGGCACGTCATTTGGAATAGGTATACCACTAATCATTCGGGTAGGAAACAACGAAGGGTTAATGGAAAAATATCTCGTGCATCCGTTTAATATCGGAATTGAGGCCGGAAGCCGCGGAACAGTTCGAGACAACCTGATACAGGAAACTTTCATTCGACTTAAATTTGGTGTTTCTCTAAACGACAGATGGTTTGTAAAAAGAAAATACTATTAAAAAATTTGAACAAAATGAAGAACACGCTAAAATTACTATTGAGTTTCGGAATTATTCTGACTAGCATTTTACAAATGCATGCACAAAATTGCAATCGTTATGTTGACGGTGACAGTACTAAAACCACAGCACCTTATTCGATTTATCGTGAATTCTTTAAGAAGAATTTGATTTCAGAAGCGTATCCTTATTGGAAACAGATTTATACCAAAGCCCCACTCTTCCGTTTGCAAACCATGCTGGACGGGGAAGCCATTTATACCAAATTCATTCAGGATACAGAAGATAAATCCCTGAAAGAAAAGTATGCAGATACTTTATTTGCCTTGTATGATAAACGCATACAATGTTTCGGACAAGAAGATTATGTACTAGGTAAAAAAGCAATTGATGCATTGAAATACAAAGGCAATGCAGCTATACCTGACGCTCGTGTCTGGTTTGAAAAATCTTTGAAAATCAGCGGAGCTACTCCTTACCCTTTTGTTGTTCAGACTTATTTTAAACTCTTAGTAAATCAAGTTGGAAACGGGGATATTACTACGGAATTTGTAAAAGGAAAATACGATGAATTGACTGAATTGGTTGATAAAGGCATAGCAAAAAATGATAAAAGCAGTGCGGCTTATAAAGAAGTGAAAACATTAATGGATGAAATGTATGCACAGAATTTTGCTGATAAAAGCGATCCGGCAGACTGTGCTAAATTGATGGAGATTTATAAGAAAAGATACAACGAGAAACCAAATGATTTGGAAAACATCAGAACTGTCTACAATAAAGTTCGCGGCTGTAATGACAGTTTGTTCAATGTAGAATTGCTGAAAAAACTAAACAACTTAGAACCAAGCTATACGTATGCCATTCGTTTGGGTAATTTGTATATGAAAAATAAGAAATTTGATTCAGCATACATCTTATATCAAAATGCAGTGGTAAAAGAAGCTGATTCAGCTAAAAAAGCAGATTTATATTATATTATGGCCTCTTTGAAAGCTGATAAAGATGATTTTCCGGCAGCTCGTGATTTAGCAAAACAAGCCTTGCAATATAGTCCCACCATGGGTAAAGCCAGTTTGTTAATTGGTACACTATATGCCGCTAGCGGCAAAATGTGTGGTCCGGGTGTTGGCTTCCAGTCACAAATAGTATTATGGCCGGCTTTTGATTATTTCAAAAAAGCTAAAGAAGACCCGACTACCGCAGATGAGGCTCAAAAGATGATTTCATCATACACTAAATATTTACCAACCACAGGTGATATAAAAACAAAAGGCTTATCGCAAGGCCAAACTTATAAAATAGGATGTTGGATAAATGAAACTACAACGGTGCAGGCCATTGCGGGACCGGCAAATTCTGCCAATGCTCCTAAAACTAAGACAAGCACTAAAACTAAATCAAAATAATCAGTAAAGCATATAATGAAAACGGTTCACGAAGGTGAGCCGTTTTTTTATTTACTACAACCAATTCCTTATAAAAGTAGAAACCAGCTATCTTATCACTTTATTTTTCTAACCCAATTTAGGTTGTTATTCTATTAATAGACATAAAAAACGGAATTTGTGTCATATTTTGATAATAAAAACAGACAAAATGGCGTGGTTTATTAATGTATTCCGCAAATTCTTCAGCATTTGTATATTGGTATTTTGTTTGATTAATAGCTTGTAAATTAAATTAACAACTAAACTCAAATAAAATGAAAGCATTATTAAAAACACAATTTGGCCATCCCAAACAACCCACCTTCTTTGATGATTTCTTTGGAAAAGAATTCTTCGGTTACAGCCCGGCTTCAGTTAAAACCATGCCTGCAGTAAATGTAAAAGAAGATGAAACAAACTTTACGGTTGAAGTAGCCGCACCCGGAATGAATAAGGATAACTTTAACATCAGTCTGGAAGACGGAATTTTAACCATCTCCTCTGAAAGCAAAAGTGAAAACACAGAAACGGACGATAAAACAAAATATACCCGTAAGGAGTTTTCCTACTCTTCATTCAAACGCAGTTTTACGATTGATGAAGAACAAATCAACACCGAAGCAATTAGTGCCCGATACGAAAATGGTGTGTTGTTTGTAGCATTGCCAAAACAAGAAAAGGTAGAACCGGAAAAGAAATCAAAAACAATTTCTATTTCATAAAGACATAGAATAGTTAGTTAGTTGATCCCGGACTTGTGCCGGGATTTTTTTTATTGTATAAAAACCTTGTATTAATGCGATAAATTTTTAATTTTAGAAATTATCTGCATAAAATATGACTATGACCAACTATCCATCACCATTAGAGCGTTTTTATCATTGGGAAGCCACACAACCCAATAAGACATTTCTCCGGCAGGCCTACAAAGGGCAATGGCTGCATACCTCATGGAGCAGCGCCGGTGATGAAATACGCAGGATGGCGGCATATCTCCAGTCAATAAATTTGCCACCACAATCAAATATTGCCATCATTTCTAAGAACTGCGCTCATTGGATAATGAGCGACTTGGCTATCATGATGGCGGGGCATGTTTCCGTTCCTCTTTATCCTACTATTCCGGCTAAAGATATTCGTTATTGCTTAGAACACAGTGAGGCTAAAGTCTGTTTTGTAGGTAAGCTTGATGATTGGGAAAAGCAACGCAGTGGTGTGCCGGATGATGTGCTTTGTATCAATTTCCCTATGTGGACAGAAACCGGAACAAACTATGTGTATTGGGAAGATATTATCAGAAAATACGAACCGCTTACAACAAATTATCTTCCTGATCATAATGACCTGATTACTATCATTTATACTTCCGGTACCACAGGATTGCCAAAGGGAGTAGTGCATCGTTATCATGCTTTCGGGTTTGCAGCTACCAATGCATTGGATGTAATTGGCGGACTCGATACCTCCGAACGCTTCTTTTCGTATTTGCCTTTGTCGCATATTGCAGAGCGGATGCTGGTCGAAATGGGTGGTATTTATACAGGAGGTTCACTCTCATTTGCCGAATCTTTAGATACTTTTCCCGCTAACCTGAAAGACACGCAACCTACTATATTTTTAGCCGTTCCGCGTATCTGGACCAAGTTCCAAATGGGAATTTTAAATAAAATGCCACAAAGTCGCCTTGATTTACTCATGAAAATTCCTGTTGTAAGTACGTTTATCAAAAATAAAATAAAAGAAGGATTAGGCTTGGATAAGGCGAAGATGCTATTTACAGGAGCAGCACCTATGCCGGTTTCCACCATGCTTTGGTTTGAAAAAATAGGATTTACTATTTATGAGGCTTATGCAATGACAGAAAATGCAGCTTATTCGAATATCAATACTCATAAAGCAAGAAAACCGGGCACCGTAGGGCAGGCTTTGCCAATGAATGAGATGCGCATATCAGACGAAGGAGAAATACAGTGCAAGAGTGAAGCCATTATGCTGGGCTATTATAAAGAACCTGAAAAAACGAAAGAAACTATCACCGGTGATGGATGGCTGAAAACAGGCGACCAAGGTGAAATAGATGCTGAAGGATTCTTAAAAATTACCGGAAGAGTAAAAGACATTTTTAAAACCGATAAGGGAAAATACGTAGCACCGACACCTATCGAAAATGAATTATCCAAAAATACACTCATAGAGCAGGTATGTGTGGTAGGGGCTAATTTGCCGCAAACGATGGCATTGGTTGTGCTTTCTTTGGATGGGAAAGCAATGGATAAAACTGAACTAAAAACGCAACTGGAAGCTACAATGCATGAAGTCAACACGCAGCTGGATAAACACGAGAAAATGAAGCGTGTTATCATCATGCAAGATGAGTGGACAGTAGATAATAATTTGCTGACGCCTACTTTAAAAGTAAAGCGCAATATCCTGGAAAAGCAAAAAGAAAAAGACTACCATTTATGGTACAGTGCTTCAGAAACCGTTATTTGGGA
>CAZPBT010000049.1:10064-15223 GCA_964584555.1 uncultured Chitinophagales bacterium | reverse complement strand
CTTGCAAGTCAGCCGGTTCAAATGCTCGTTGGATAATGGTAACGAAATTTTGTGCAATGTTTTCACTCGGCAGAATATCCGCTATGACCTCTTCTGCAACTAAAGTAATTTGGGCATCCGGAGAATTTTTCAGCAAAAAATGCAATTTCTCTTTAGCCGTATGTCCTCCACCGACAAGCAATATCCTGATGTTTGCTGTGTTTAAAAATATGGGATAAAGCGTGTTCAATTTTTATTCGTTTTCGGCATGAAGAATTGATAAATTAGTTAATGTCGTTACTTTTCCGATAATAATTACGGCAGGCGCACTTATTTGTTCTTGTTTAATCAATATACTTATGGTACTGAGCTGTCCGCTTATCAATTTTTCATTGGCTAATGTTCCGTTTTGGATAATGGCGATGGGAAAATCCTGTGGTTTGTATTTTGTGAAAATAGAAATGATTTCATCAATTTTTCCGATGCCCATCAGTATCACTACTGTTGCATTGGATTGCGCCGCCAGTTCAATATCATCAGACAGTTTCCCGCAAGAGGTTGTTCCGGTGGTAATCCATACACTTTCAGTTATTCCTCTATGCGTAAGTGGAATTTTATGTTGTGAAGAAAGTGCAGTAGCACTCGAAATTCCCGGAATGACTTCTGTAAGAATTCCGTGCTTTTCTGCATAAGCTATTTCTTCATGTCCACGACCAAATATAAAGGGATCGCCACCTTTTAAACGAACTACTGTGCCGTGCTTTTCAGCTTGCTCTACTATCAATTGGTTAATTTCATCTTGTTTCATATAGTGTGTGCCTGCACGTTTGCCACAAAAGATTTTTATGGCATTCGATGCATATTCCAATAACTGTTCACTCACTAAGGCATCATACATTACCACATTAGCTTGTTGTAAAGCACGAATACCCTTGAGAGCAATTAATTCAGGATCGCCGGGACCTGCACCTACTAATATGAGCTTTTTGGATGTCATTTTATATTTACAATCAAGCAAATAATTTATTACGACAAAGTAAGTAATATTTTAGGGTTCAATGAGGTATCAGTTTATTTTATAATTATTTCTTGACAACAAAACACGATCAGAAAGATTAACGGATAAGCTTAAATTTATGTTCATTTTCCGTTTTTCCTATATTTTCTGTAAGTTTGACCTATGCACGAAGCAGCATTAAAAGCACTCTTTCAGTCCAGTTTTAATCAGGAAGCGGATATAATTAATAAACTGCCACAGTCAGGATCGGACAGAGTATATTTTCGTTTGAGTAATAAAGAACGCCATGTAATCGGTACATACAGTGCGGATATAAAAGAGAATGAAACCTTCATTTATATGTCCGTGCATTTTCACAGCAAAGATGTGGCTGTGCCCAAAATATATGGCGCATCCAACGATCATCACTACTATTTGCAGGAAGATTTGGGAGATACTGCCTTGTATTCAATTATACAGCAAGAGGGCATGAGTGAGCATGTTATTTCTTTGCTTAAAAAAACACTGAGCAGACTGGCTTATCTGCAAATTAAAGGAGCAGAAGATTTTGATTTTAATAAATGTTACCCCATAAAGTCATTTGACAAATCGAGTATGTTCTGGGATTTGAATTCATTCAAATATTATTTTGTGCGCGTAGCAAGAGTGCATTTCAATGAAGCTGAGCTTAATAAAGATTTTCATAAACTCACCGATTATTTGCTCGAGGAAAAACACTTGTATTTCATGTTTCGCGATTGCCAGAGCCGAAATATAATGATAAAGGATAATGAACCGTATTTTATAGATTTTCAAGGTGGAAGAAAGGGAGCATTGCAATATGATTGTGCCAGTTTATTGTGGCAGGCCGGCGCAAAAATACCTATGGATCTGAGACAAGAACTCTTCGATTTTTATGTGAACGAAGTAAAGAAACACGTTGCCATAGATGAAGCTGATTTTAGAGAGCGATATCAGGGTTTTGTTTTAATCAGGCTCTTGCAAGTATTGGGAGCTTATGGTTTCCGAGGCTTAATTGAACGCCGTCCCCATTTTATACAAAGTATCATTCCGGCATTAGAAAATCTGAAGATTTTTATTCCGCATATAAAAGATTTGCCCGAATTAAAAAGCGTATTGCAACAACTGACCGAGTCGGATATTTTTAAATATATTCAGTATGATGGCAGTCATAAAAGATTGATTGTTGAAGTCAATAGTTTTTCATTTAAGCGAGGCATCCCGAAAGAAGAACACGGCAACGGCGGAGGTTTTGTGTTTGATTGCAGAGGCTTGCACAATCCGGGTAGATATGAGCCCTATAAACAACTAACAGGTAAAGACCAGCCTGTGATAGAATTTTTAGAAACACAATCGAATGTAAAATCTTTTTTAGATACTATTTGGCAGACTATAGATTTGACCATACAAAATTATTTAGAGCGCGATTTCGACCATCTGCAAATTAATTTCGGTTGCACAGGCGGACAACACAGAAGTGTCTATTGCGCCGAACAAACAGCTAAGCATATACGAGATAAGTATAAGGTGAAAGTAGAATTAAGGCATATAGAAAGAGAAATTGCCGATCAGGCAAAAAATGATTAATCTTACGCTATTTCAATGACAGGCAGAGTAATACAAACTACAGGATCGTGGTATCAGGTACTTGCTGAAGGTAAGGTGATTACTTGCAGGCTGAAAGGCAAGTTTAAGCTCAGTGATTTAGATACGACGAATCCGATAGCTGTTGGTGATTTTGTTGTTTTGGAACAAACAGAAAACGGCGAATTTGTCATTGCTGAAATATTACCCAGAGAAAATTATATCATCCGCCAGTCGCCGAGGCAAAAGCATCAACGGCATATTCTGGCTTCCAATATTAATCAGGCTATTTTAGTGGCTACTATTTCCAAGCCTCGAACTTCACTGGGCTTCATCGACCGCTTTATATGTTCGGCAGCATCTTTTCATATTCCGGTGGTTATTATTATCAATAAAGTGGATTTGCATACAGAAAAGGACAACAGACAACTGGAATACATGCAACAGGTTTATCCGGAAATTGACATTCCTGTGTTGGCATTGAGTGCACAAAACCCGAATGATATTTTGCAATTTCACGATTTACTGCAAGATAAAACCAGTTTGATAGCCGGGCATTCCGGCGTAGGTAAAAGTACCTTGCTCAATGCACTGAACCCGGATTTGAATTTGAAGACCGGAAAAATTTCGGAAAAATGGAATAAAGGGATGCATACTACCACCTTTGCCACCATGTTTGAAGTATTTGACAATAGCTTTGTAATCGATACGCCGGGCATAAAAGAATTTGCCAATCTACATATTGAACCCGAAGAAGTATCCGGCTATTTCAGCGAGATAAAAAAGTATGCCGAATCTTGCCAGTATAATAATTGCATGCATGTGCAAGAACCTAATTGTGCCGTTATCAAAGCGGTAGAAGAGGGCAAAATTGCATTAACCCGCTATGAAAATTACCTCAATATCCTGCAAGATATAAAAGAGGTGAACTACTGGGAACGGAAATAGTAATTGCAGTTTCCCACTTCAAAGAACTCATAATTTTTCATTAGCTTTGTCAGCAACAGATTTTGAATTTAAAAATGTTATATCCTTATGCCTAAAGTTTTAATAGTAGATGATGAACGTGCCATTCGTCGCACATTGAAAGATATTCTCGAATATGAGAAGTATGAGATTGATGAAGCCGAAGATGGTGAAGCCGGTTTATCCAAAATAGAAAAAGGCAATTATGATGTCATTATTTTGGATATTAAAATGCCCAAAAAAGACGGCATTGAAGTATTGACCGAAATGCAGCAGAAAGGGCTGGATACGCCTGTGATTGTTTTATCCGGACATGGTAATCTGGAAACTGCTGTGGAGGCCGTTAAAAAAGGTGCGTTTGATTACATCCCAAAACCGCCGGATTTAAACAGACTGCTCATTACCCTGCGCAATGCAATGGATAAAGTTTCTTTAGTATCGGAAACAAAAATCTTAAAAAAGAAAATTGCGAAGTCGAAAGATATGGTCGGTGTTTCTTCACCCATTACAAAAATAAAAGATACCATAGCTAAAGTTGCCCCAACGGAAGCCCGTGTATTAATAACCGGCGATAATGGAAGCGGTAAAGAGCTGGTAGCTCGTTGGTTGCATGAGCAAAGTAATCGTTCCGGCGGACCTTTGGTGGAGGTAAACTGTGCGGCTATTCCGTCAGAGTTAATAGAAAGTGAATTATTCGGGCATGAAAAAGGGGCGTTTACATCTGCCATAAAACAACGGGTGGGCAAGTTTGAACAAGCTAATGGCGGTACTTTGTTTTTGGATGAAATTGGCGACATGAGCTTATCTGCGCAGGCAAAAGTATTGCGTGCTTTGCAAGAAAATAAAATAACAAAGGTAGGTGGCGATAAGGAAGAAAAAGTAGATGTGCGAGTGGTAGCAGCCACCAATAAAGATTTGTTGAAGGAAGTAGAGGAAGGGAAATTCCGTCTTGATTTATACCATCGTCTGAGTGTGATTTTAATACATGTGCCGTCGCTGAATGAACGCCGTGATGATATTCCGGTTTTAGTCGATCATTTTTTACAGGAAATTTGCGGGGAATATGGGATTCCGGTGAAAAAAATAAATAATGACGCCCTGGAAGCATTACAAGCACGCAACTGGACAGGCAATATCCGTGAACTGCGCAATGTAGTGGAGCGATTGATTATTATGAGTGATAAGACAATTACCAAACAAGATGTTTTGGACTATTCGGGACCGAGCGGCAAAGCAGAAAGCAAGGGTATTGACTATGATAAATTTGCCAATTTGCAACAAATACAAGATTATACTGAACGCAGTTTTATTGAACATAAACTCAATAAAAATGAGTGGAACACCTCCAAAACGGCTGACGATATCGGAATTTCCAAGAAACAATTAGAAGAGAAATTAGAGAATCTGGGCTTAAAGAAGAGATGATTTTTTAGGCAATAGGGATTGGTTGTTGGTCATTGGTTATTAGTTATTGGTGATTAGAGATTAGTTATTGGTGATTAGAGATTAGTGATTGGGTATATTGTCTTGACTCTTGGTTCTTGATTCTCAAAGAAAGCTCACCGTCCACTGTCCATAGTCCACAGTAGATTTTACAAAGAATATAATCTTG
>CAZPBT010000049.1:0-9964 GCA_964584555.1 uncultured Chitinophagales bacterium | reverse complement strand
TACAAAGAATATAATCTTGCTACTCACTACTTATTACTCATTACTCACTACTCATTACCCATATCTAAAAAAACATTTACCTTTGCAGTCCGATGGGAAAATTGGTAGAGAACAATGTTAAGGCAGAAATGGGCTTTTTCGATCATATCGAAGAATTGCGCTGGCATATTATTCGCTCTTTGATAGCTATAGCTGCAGCATCTCTGTTCATGTTTTCCAATAAAAAATTCTTGTTTGATTATTTATTGTTTGGCCCTACGCGCCCGGATTTTCCGGCAAATCGCTTTTTCTGCTGGCTGGCTCAGCAATCGCCCTATTTTTTTAGCGGACTGTGTATGCAGGGAAAAGTACACAAGTTTATCAATACCGATTTAGCCGGACAGTTTTACCTGCATTTTGAAATGGCAGCCATTTCGGGTGCAATTATAGCTTCACCATATGTGATTTGGGAAATTTGGCGGTTTATTAAGCCTGCACTTTATGAGCAGGAGATTAAGAAAACAACAGGTGTTTTGTTTTTTGTCATCATCTTGTTTTTATTAGGCTGTATGTTCGGGTATTTTATCATTGCCCCATTTTCCATTAATTTCTTCTTGAATTATGAAGCCGTAGGGCAAGCAGAGAATCTGATTTCCGTAGATAATTATATCAGCAATTTAATATCTATGGTATTGCCTACAGGTATTATGTTTGAGTTGCCCATAGTCGTTTATTTCCTCACGCGCATCGGGCTGATCACACCGGATTTTATGCGCAATACACGGAAATTTGCTTATATAATAATTTTGGGTGCCATTGCCGTTATTACACCACAGGGCGATATGTTTAGTTTGGTATTAATCTCCACGCCAATCTTTATATTATACCAAGTCAGCATCAGCATTTCACAGCGAGTGTATAATAAGATTGTGAGGGAAGATTAGGGAAGTTGCTTTTTAACGCACTATAATTATTGTATTTTTATATATAAATTAATAACAATAAACTACGTTTGCGATTTTCTCATTTGAAAATTTCCAAAATAAACTGTTATTTTTAGGCACTGTATATACAGTGCCTAATTTATGGATAATATTGCAAAAAAAAATTATTTACACAGCCTTGATGGTATGCGTGGTTTTTTTTGCTTATGTATATTATTTTGTCACTTTCATTTCACCTACTTAAAGTTACCTTATGCAATTGGCTATCTGCTTTTACATAGTTTCTTTATAATGTCTTCTTATCTGATAACAATAAATTTGTTGTATGCAAAAGACAAACATGATAGTTTTAAGAAGTTTTTCATTGAGTTTTATACAAAAAGAATACTCAGAATTTTCCCTACTTATTTTTTGTATATTCTTATTATTTTATTTATTGGTTTTGTAACTATACACTCACCATTAAAACAAAAATTGGGTATTACTTACGAAGTAAAATATTTCGGATGGATGGTCGCTACATTTACTTATAATTTCAAGGATGTGTGGGCTTGGGTGAATCATCTCAACTATAAGGCTAGTTATGCATTTCCCCATCTTTGGTCTATTTCATTGGAAGAGCAATTTTATCTCGTCATCCCTTTTTTGATTTATTCATTTTCTGAAAAAGCGATTGTAAGCATCTCGCTATTTACAATTATTGTCTTTGCAATTTTCCGGATAGTTGGTGTCGATTATTTATTATCAGTTGTGAAGGATCCTTATTTACCTTCGTTTATACTTGTTAAAACTACATTGTTTCAATTTGATACCTTTTTTTATGGTGTCTTACTGGCTATTATAAAACCACAATTTAAAAAGAGCACATTGTATATATTCTATTTATTGTTGCTTGTTTTTATTGTATCAGTAATTGG
The DNA here is from genome assembly GCA_964584555.1 of uncultured Chitinophagales bacterium. GTDB lineage: Bacteria > Bacteroidota > Bacteroidia > Chitinophagales > JADIYW01 > JADJSS01. The sequence continues at coordinate 8,124 of CAZPBT010000049.1, read as the reverse complement.
AAATGCATATTTTCTAGCACAGCAAAATGGAAAATCCGTTATGGATAATCTATATTCATATGTATTTCCTATCGAAGGATTTCACCGCTATTATTACCATGTGCTTATTAATCTAATCTGTTATTTTTTGGTACTGATAGCTGTTAATAAACAAAATTATTTCAAGTTGTTTAATATACCCTATTTTGTGTCGGCAGGAAAATATACCTACGGAATTTATGTATATCAATATTTGTTCATTTTTCCTATAGCATTTTCCCTTGTTCCATATTTAAAAAGAAAATTGGGGTATGATTTCATCATTGAAATAGCGGCTGCTCTGTTTATCATTTTTATTCTCTTTAGGTTCTCAAAAAGTATTTATACGAATTTTGAGCTATATTGTATGAGTAAAAAAGACCTTATCTTACAGCGACTAAAAATTAAATAAATCGAAGCATTGATTAATAAAAAAGAACATTTGGTGGTAGTGGACGGTGTAAAAGGATTTTGTTGCCTTTTAGTTATGCTGGCACATTATCGTTTTACAAAATTTAACTTCCCATCTGTCTTGTTTTACATAGCCTTACATGCTTTTTTTCTATTCTCTGCATTTTTAATTTCCAGAAATTTAATGTATGATAAAGAGAAACTTAAAGATTTCGGGAAATACTTTAAACTGTTTTACATAAAAAGAACTTTAAGAATTTTTCCAATCTATTTCCTGTATATTTTCTTCATTGCATTTGTAACATTCTTATTCTGGTGGTTGGGAATCGTGCCTCAGAATCTGGCTAATGAATGGAAACACTATGGATGGATGCATTTTGCTTTTGTAGCTAATTACAGAGATATTTATGCCTATTTTATGGGGTATGATGATTATATAAAAACTGCTCCGGTAATGGTTCACTTGTGGTCTGTCTCTATCGAAGAACAATTTTATATTTTTATTGTTTTTGCTATTTTCTTTCTTAATAAGAAAATATTGAGAATTATGACAATTGTTGCAATAATCTTATTTCCTATTTTAAGAGTAATCGGATATAATTGGCTATTAGCACACAGTAAAGATGCTACCTTGAGTACATTAGCAGTTGTACATGCCTCTATATTCCAATTTGATGTTTTCTTTTATGGGCTGATACCAAACTTGTTTGATTTGAGTAAATGGAAAAAACCATATAAAAGTTTAGTGATTAGTCTGGTTGTTTTAATGACATGGATTTATTTAAGTTCTTTTATTGCTTCACGCCATGATGGGGTTTCTTTTATGTTTGCCTTAAGAGAAGATAAGTATATATACAGTAATGGTGGTATCTATTTTGTAGATATTCTGACTAATCTTTGTGTGTTGAGCTTAATCATGACAATTGTCTATTTTCCACATAAACTGAAGTTTCTGACTAAAAAGTTCTGGTTAGTCCTGGGCTTGCCATCTTACAGCATATACATCTTTCAGTTCGTCTTTCTTATCATCTTTCTGATTTTAACTGGACTTGCATCTAAATATATACCAATGCCAATTGCTCAGATAATTGGGTGTGTATTTTATATCGGTTCAACGGTTTGGATGGGTACCTTACTCTTTAAGTATGTGGAAGTGCCAATGTTTAAATTAAAAGATCGACTTATTAAAAAATCAGAGAAAACAGCGTAATTATAAAACTTCAGTATGTTGTGCTTGTATTTAAAAACTAAAAAGTGTAGTTTAAATTAACTCCTTTATGAAAAATAAATTTGCATTATGGACAGGATTGTTGCTGTTGCTGTTTTGTGGTATCAAATGGGCTCTGGGGCTTCCGGCTGTAATGGATATTACCTTCGGCGATGAAGCTCAGTATCTGCGCTATGGTACCGATTTATTCCATGCTATTCATAAAGACTGGGGACCCAGCTATAATATCTGGTATAAACTGTTGTCCTTGTTTCAACACAATAATATCCGTCTTTTTTATTTTAATTATCAGGTTACTGCAATGCTTTCTGCATTGCTTTTATTTATCTTTTTGCGAAACTATGGCATTCAAGTGGTTATTTCTTTTTGGTTGTCATTCTGTTTTATGTTCTCTACTACCGTCATGGATACCTGGCCTCGTGTTTCTCATTTTGCATTTATACTACTTGTTTTTGGTTTTATTATCACCAGAAATTGTAAAACGCTTCTTTCAAAATCTGTATGGCTTACAGCCATCTTTTTTATTGCTGCCTATGCACGTCCCGAATTATTTCCTTCTTTTTTATTGATGTGTTTACTAACTGTCTTTATCTATCTTAAATACAGGGAATCACTAAAATCAGCATTGCCGGCATTTGTTTTTTTAATTGCAGTTGTTATTGCCTTTTTCGGCATTTATCAATTGCCTGCCGATTCATACAAAGGAATCAACCGCACGTATATTGCATTTTGTCAGCATTATGCCATTAACTATGTGCTGGAAACAAAAGCAAATTTTAATCCCATTTCAGAATGGATAGATTTTGCTCATCGCACATTTGGGGATTGTAAAAATTTCTCCTGCATCCTGAAAACGCATCCGGATTTAGTTTGGCATAATACTCTGCTCAATGTTCAAAAGTATGTTATAGTCTTGTTTGAATTCATCACTTCCTTGCTTTTTCCTTTAAAAATTATGGCTAAAAAAGGATTGTTACTTTTTATCTGGATGGGCATATTAGGAATGGTGGGTTATGTTGGGATAAATAGTGTTGCAAGAAAAAAATTCATAGTATCCTTAAAAGAAAATGCATTCATCCTGGTAGTCATGCTCTTGTTTGGCTTGCCCAGTATGGCTACCTCTTTGCTTATCTTTCCACGTGCGCATTATTTACTGATGCATGCTTTATTGCTAATTTATTTGATTGCTCTGCTTTTGAATAGCATCCCATTATTTTCAAAAATAAAGCCACTTTATTTCTTCTTGATTTGTCTTCCTTTTATTTATAAATCGCCTCAAGCAAAAAAATATACCTATTTCCAATTTGGAAATGACAGTAAGCAAAAATGTAACAGTAAACTGGTTACTTACCTTACTGAAAACAACAATAAACAGCAACATACTGTCTTTTCTAATCATTTAAGTTTGAGTATGATGCTGCCCCAGAATTATAACGACTTCAATACGGAATATGAGTTTAAACCCGGCATGCACTTCTCAGAAATCGTCAAGGATAAAAAGATTGATTATGTGTTGGTGCGGGATATTTTATTGCAAGATAAATTACTGAAACAAGACAGCAGCTGGAGTGCATTCATTGCTCAGCCTGAAGCATTCGGTTTCCAAAAGCAGATTTACTGTGATAGTTGTGAAAGTTATTTGCTGGTGAAACCTTAATTTTGCAATATCATGCAGCTGCTAAAAAAACAGATTTACTTTATTTCAGGCATGGCACTTATGCTTTTTTGCGGAATAAAATGGAGTCTGCATTTGAGTAGCAATATGGATATTCTGTTTGGCGATGAGGCAGAGTATATGCGCAATGGTTTGGATTTATTCAAAATTATCAGAAATGATTGGGGGCCGGCTTATAATATCTGGTATAAATTTTTGTCATTTTTTCAGAATGATACGATACAACTCTATTATCTGAATTATGCATTAGGTGCCATATTAATTGGAGTATTATTCTTTGTCTTCCTGTACCAACACATAAAACAAAAACAAGTAGCACTATACGTAGGTTTTTGTTTCTTAGTTTCTTCAATAAATATTAACACATGGCCGCGTGTTTCACATTTTGTAATTATCATTTTACTAATATCTTTGATACTGGCTTCGCATACATCCTCCAAAGCAAAAAAATGGTTGATATACTCGATAGCTTGTTTTATCTGTGCTTATGCTCGTCCTGACCTGATGCTTTCATTTTTTTGCTGTGTACCTGTCACATTTTATTTCATTTGGAAAGAAAAAAAATCGATTAGATCATTTCTGCCTTATTTATTTGTACTGCTTGCCGTCGTTTTGTTTTTTCAGTTTGTTTTCGGACAGCCATCTGCCACCTACAAAGGCGGGCTGGACAGACTGTATAGTGCATTTTGCCAGCACTATGCCATGAATTATAAGATGATGCATAAAGACGGGTTTGATGCTATTACCGAATGGATTAATTTTAGCAAACAGCAATTTCCAAACAGTCATACGTTGAAAGATGTCATATTGAACCAGCCGGGTTTATTTTTTCAAAATTTACTGCTTAATTGCAAAAACTATCTCATGATACTGTTGCTTACGGTAACCTCTTTTGTTTTTCCAACCGGTATTTTTAAAAGTAAGAAAGTACTTTTTTTATCCGTTTTTATCTTGTTTCTACTAGTTGTTATAGTATTCGCCAACAAGAAATACAGAGACCAATTTTTTGTTAAACTTCAGGATAATAAACAGCTTTTGTTATTCTTATTTATATTTGGCGTTCCCAGTTTGGGTATGTCCATAGTGATTTTTCCACGTATGCACTATGTCTTATTGCACATTATCTTATTAGCCTTTATCATTACCTTGCTTTTGGATGCAATTGCCTTGAAAATAAATATGCAATGGTCGTATTGGTTATTCTTCTTGCTTTTTATAGTTATCTCACCTAAGAGTTCGAGTTATGCCTATATGCAATTTGGTAGTGATATGAAAAATTTGTGCGAACAAAAATTGATTCGATTTCTTGAAAAAGATAAAGCACACCCGCATGTAGTAATGACGAACTATCTGAATGTAACCTATTTGTTGCCTAAAAATTATTCGGAATTCAGTACAGAGTTTGAATTAAAAGAGGGGATGAGTTTTAAACAGCTTTTAGAGGAAAAGAAAATTGATATTATCTTAGTCAGTATTAATATTGTAAAAAATCCGATTCTGTTAAAAGATGCAACTTGGAATGAATTTATGCTAAATCCTGAACAATTTGGTTTTCATAAAGTGAAATATAATAATGAATGTGAAAGTTATTTTCTGATTAAACAATGAGTATGCTAAAACGACTAGATAATTTCTTGGTTTCAATTTTTGCAGAAGATGTTCCGTTGAAGCAGACTACTCCGATTTGGTATCTTATCGCAGGTATTGGGGTGCTGGTTTATTGCGGTCTGCATATTTATGCAGGTTTAGAAAATCACATGGATATTCAGTTTGCCGATGAAGCAGCTTACTTGCGTTTTGGCTTAGATTTGCCCGGACACCTTAACCGCGACTGGGGGCCACTTTATGCCATTTGGTATAAGTTACTTTCTTTCATTACTACTGATACGATAAAACTTTATTACCTCAATTTCAGACTAACAGCCATCATTCCACCCGTTTTGCTATTGTTGTTTTTATGGCGAATGGGGGTGGATTTTATTTTGACTTTCTTTATCTCTTACTGTGTCTTAGTCAGTGAAGCGAATATATCAGTGTGGCCCAGAATTTCTCAGTTTTGTATGATTATCTTATTATCCGGATTAATCTTAAGTACGTATTTCAAGAACAAATTTTACAAATTACTCCTCCTGACGTTGGTCACCTTGTTATGTTCATATGCCCGACCTGAGTTTTATTTGGCGTTTATACTATTATTATTTATCACAATACTATCGGGTTTTTATCAACCAATTACTTTTAACAAGAAAACAACGGGATGGATAATTTTTTATGTATTTATCATAGCAAGTCTGCATTTGTTTTTTCGTTTCCCTTCCAATAATTTCTTTGGTTTCAATCGGGGGGTAGCCGCTTTTTATCAGCATTATGCTTTTAATTTACGCATACAACACAAATTAGATGTTGATGCATGGCTGGGATGGGAAGATTTAGCTAATAGTACCTTTGGAAATTGTAACTCCATGCTTTGTGTAATCATAAATCAGCCAAAGATATTTATGCTGAATACACTTTTTAATATTAAAAATTACATTGCATTTACTTTTGTCTCTGTTGGTTATTATCTTTTTCCTTTGATAGTATTTCATTCTAAGATGATAAAGTTGCTCATCGTTTTATCTACTTATGTCGGATTGATTTTACTCTTGATAAACAAAACAACTCGAAATAAAATAAAAACCCAGTTTACGCATTATATATTCTATATTTTATTCCTGTTGGTATTCATTTCTCCCACCATATTGTCTTGCGTTTTTGTTTTTCCGCGTGAACATTATATTTATTTGCAGATGTTATTTTTTGTGCTCATAATTATTAGCATACTGAACCCACTACTTCCAGAGAAAATAAATGTAAAAGCCATATTATTAGGACTCTTTTTGATATGTTTGTGTGTTTGTCCGTCTTATTCCAAATATCCATTTTTAAAAATGGACTCGGCTAATGCGAAACTATGCAATAAAAAAATGATCCGATTGCTTCAACAGAATTTTAAAGATAAACCACACACCCTATTTACCAATATGCCATTTGTAAAAGGGATGCTGCCCGAAAATTTTCAGGAAGTGAACACCATTTTCGACAAGAAAAAACTGACTCCTTATGCGCATTATGCAGATTCTGCAAAAATTGATATTGTCATTGTAAATGCATCTTTGCTACGCGATCCGCATATTATATATGATTCAACCTGGATTTCGTTCTTTAATGACCCTGCAACAAGAGGTTTCAAACCATTGCATTTCAGTGAATGCGAAACCTATTTACTTATAAAAGAATAAATGCGTTCGAAAGCAATATTACGTGTTTCATAAATCAGATTTGACTTTAGAATAACAAGTGTGTTTTCTACATTTGCAAGATGAAAGCTATTTTACTTCATCATGCCGGAGGCGACCGTTATGCTTTCAAGCGAGTAGAAGAAAAACTGTCACCTCATTTTGCGACTAAATGTATTGAATTGCCCGGGCGCGGAGACAGATTTGGTGAGAAAAGACTAACCAATTTTGAGTTTGCCCTGCATGATATATTAACGCAAATAGAGAAAGAAATAAACGAGCCTTATTTCTTTGTGGGCGTAAGTATGGGAGTAGCCTTTGCTTTTGAGCTTACACATGTTTTACAGGCTGAAGGGCATCCGCTGCCTAATGCATTGTTTTTGGCATCCAGACGTAGCGAAGAAGATTATAGCGAGTTACAACGGTTTTCACTTTCTGATAAAGAAGTATTTTGGGAGCATATTCTGACCTATGATGAAAAATCGAAGCATTTGTTGCATCACCCGGAAATACTGGAGGTGGTAGAGCCTGTTTTGCGAGCTGATTTTTCTATACTTGAAGACTATCATGATACGTATGCTCTAAAACCAAAACTGCCGGTTCCAGCTTATATCCTTTATGGTGCTGAAGATTTGCATAAAAACAATGAAGAAACTTCTGCCAAGTGGCAAAAACATTTTACTACAACTATTGAAGTAAAAATATTCGAAGGGGGACATTTTTTTCTGTACGAAAATCAAGAAGTTGCCTCATTTATAATTTCTAAGATGAAAGGCAATGACTAAGGTTCAGATTTTTGTTTATGAAATGAAAAAAAGCTGGAGTGAAGAAAAATTCTCGAACGCCTTGCAAACACTTCCGGAATTTATGCAGAAAGAAATATTGCAGTATAAACACAGACAAACTGCCATGCACAGTATATTAGGAAAATTACTCTTGAATTATGCCATTATGAAATTGAATTTGCCTTTTGCATTGCAAGATGTAAAGACAACTGCAGAAGGTCGTCCATACTTAGCGAGTAATATAGATTTTAATATTGCCCATTCCGGCAACCGGGTGGTGTTGGCTGTAGCTGATAAAAGAATCGGTATAGATATTGAAATGCATCGCACTATCCAGATTGATTTATTTCGCAAATATTTCTCGGATGAGGAATGGAAGTCTATATCAACCTCAGTAAATCCTCAGACTTCTTTTTTTGATTTTTGGTCTGTAAAAGAAAGCGCAATAAAATGCAATGGCAAAGGTGTAGAAGTTTTGGGAAAAACGGTTGTAGTAAATGATTTTCAACTATTGTGCGAAGAAGAGACGTTATACTACAGAGCACTAAGTATTGACAAAACTTACTCTGCCGCACTTACTTGTATATCTGATTTTATTTACGAAATAGAAAATGTAGATGCATTTTAGCTTATTGTAGCCAGCTTAACTCAAATTTTATTTTTTGAGGCTGACAATGCTTCTTCCAAAATAGCAATATCATCCATTGTGCATTCTAGATAAGATTTATC
>CAZPBT010000048.1:7499-15387 GCA_964584555.1 uncultured Chitinophagales bacterium | reverse complement strand
TGGCAAAATGTTTTGTGTATTAAATGTATAAGTATTAAGGTACTTACTTTCCACTTATGGTGTTTATGCTGTCGTTAACAAGACTTTCTTATGCACAGGACTATTGTGCAACACCACATAATTTACCAAATTTAACTTATTGGGAAAGTGGTTTTCAATACGACGATAACCCAATTTGTGTGAATGTCTTTTTTCATATTGTTAGGCAATCTAACGGAACAGGAGGTTATACAAATACAAATTTTAATAACCTTATACAAATTTTAAACAGTGCTTATAACACTCATAATATTCTATTTAACTTCTCCGGGTATGATTATATAAACAACGATACTTGGGCAAACATGACCGTGACAGAAGCAAATATAAATGCAATAACGTTAGTAAATCAGACAGTTAATGCATTAGGTATATATATAATGCCAAATTCTTTATATACACCTAATGGCTATGGTGTAGCAGGAGCGGCAAATGCAATACCAGGCAGAGGATTAATAATAGACAAGAACTTTGTAACACAAAGCACATTACCACATGAAATAGGACATTGTTTAAATTTATTTCATACACATCATGGAAGTTCCTGTGAGTTTTTATCAAACAATCCCAATTATTGTCAGGAAATGATTAATGGGAGTAATTGTACATCATGCGGGGATTATATATGTGATACACCCGCAGATCCGTGTTTAAGTGGTGTGGTGAATGCTTCTTGTATGTACATTGGTAATCAAACACAAAATGGAATACCATATCAGCCCCTTACTAATAATTATATGTCGTACTCATTGAAAGAATGCAGAACACAGTTTACTACAGGTCAGGGTTTGCGAATGAGACAGGCCTTATTAAATAATTCTATGCTGAATGGTTTTGTAAGTACGGGGTGTTATAAAATAACAGGAGCTGATTTGATATGTACAAATAGTTCATATACGATTTCAAATTTTCCAAATAACGCACAAGTATATTGGGCAGCAAGTCCAAATAATGTTGTAAGTTTTAACTCAAACGTCATACCCAACCCTACCATAACTCTCATCAATCCAAATAATTCAGGAAAATTTACTTTAACAGCCACCATCACATATAATGGAAGTACTTTTTCAATATCTAAGGTAATTAAATACGGTAAGCCTTATTTTCAATATCAAACTCTTCCGCCTCCTTATCCTGAGGCAGTTGTGTTTGATCCAAACATTGAAAACTGTAACGAACAATGCTATCATACTAGTCAAGCAAAATTGTATAGTACCTCAGATGCTGTAAATGCAACAAGTGTTACATGGCAGAAGATGTGGTCATTGCCATCCAACTATGGTTATTGGAATGGGTATAATAATAGTGTGAGTATTTTATTTAAAGCAGCTAATCAGATGGTACATCTTAAAAGAACTGCTTCTAACACTTGTGGTAGTATTTTTGAAGAGTATGAATTCTGTTCTAATAACACCTACTGTACAAGTGGATACAGACAAGCACCAATAAAGTTTAATATATATCCAAACCCTACAACATCTAAAGGTAAACTTTTTATAAAATTAGAAGATGCACCTTATGAAGATATGATGATAGAAGTATTAGACACAGATGGAAATATTGTTCTTATGAAAAATTGTTCAAGCAATACAGATGAGTCTATAACACTTCCAGCCCTAAAAACAGGTGTCTATTATGTAAGAATTGGTGATAATCTTCAAAAACTTATAATTAAATAAACATGAAAAAGTATTTGTTTTTCATATTTATTATAGTGTCTTGTAAAAAAGAAAAGCATGCACCCGAAGCTTTATTAGGGAAATGGGAATCTCGGTATATATATGTTGAGAATTACATCAATAATTTTACTGATACAATTATACGTATTGACACAATAAAAAACAATCAATTAACGTGGATTCAATTTAATAGAGACTTTTCTGTAATTACTAATGGTTTGAATCCTAGTTGTGTTGGTACTTATAACTTAATACGAAATAATAATTTTTTAGAGATGTACTATCCTTGCCTTCAAATTGAGGGAATAACTACGGGTGTGTATTTATCAAAAATACGGTTATTAAACACTGAATATCTGATTCTTGAGGGCTCATTTGAAACAGGTTTCTCTTATATTACTTATAGTAAAATAAATTAAATATACATGAAAAAACTACTTTTCTTATCCCTAGTTATTGCCTTTTTTTTCTTTGACTCTTGCAAAAAAAAGGATTCATGCTACACCGAACAGCTTGACCCCATCTGTGAAACAGCTGATCTTATAGATACTCTCGACCCAGTCTGTGGCTGTGATGGGGTAACCTATAGAAATGCTGCAGAAGCTGTCTGCACGGGGCATGTGCAATCTTTTACAAAAGGCGCTTGTAAGTAACTATGAAAAATAGTATTTTCATATTACTGCCTTTAATTTTTCTTTTTTCCTGTAAAAAAGAAAACAAACCACCTCCTGAACTTTTAGGGAAATGGGATTTACACTATATAGAACACATTATTTTCGACCAAGGTACTTATAATACATGGACAGATACCATAAACATAAACCCGAAAACCTTTGAATTTAGGAATGATTGGTCTTTATTGTGTAATCGTTTTTTTCCTAATTGCCCGGGTGAGTTCAAGTTGTCAGAGAACAATACCCGTTTAGATATTTGGTTCGATTGTAATACGGCAACTCCATATTATACCATTCTATACATTTCAAGTGATAGTTTGGTTCTACAGAAAGACGGTGGCGTAGGAGTAGACAAGGAGATTTATTTAAAGTAATCAAATTGTATTTTCTAAAGTAGCTGAACTAAATCCACTTATCTTTGACTCGTGTTCAAAGGTGCGATAAGATATTATCTCAATTCATACAAAGGCTTGTCAAAAGAACTTTGGTTGCTGGCGTTTGTCAATCTTATCAATCGCTGTGGCACTATGGTGGTTCCTTTCTTGTCACTTTATCTCACTACAAAATTGGGATATTCCATACAGCAAGCGGGTTTTGTAGCCGGCTTATATGGCGTAGGTGCCATGCTGGGCAGCCTTGCCGGAGGTTATTTTACAGACCGCACGGGATTTCGCAAAGTGCAGATTTATACGTTGTTTTTCGGCGGTATCTTATTTCTGGTTTTAGGCCAGTTGAAAGTCTATTGGATGATTGCCGTATGCAATTTCACACTCGGCATGATAAACGAGGCTTTCCGCCCGGCAAATTCTGCTGCAATGGCAACTTACAGTACCGACGAAAACCGCATTCGTTCTTTTACGCTCATGCGACTGTCTTTTAATTTGGGATGGGCGATAGGTGCAGGTCTAGCGGGGTTTTTAGCGCATATTTCGTATCAGTATCTTTTTTGGGTAGATGGCATTACCAATATTTTATCTGCATTCGCCATCATTTATTTCTTGCCGGATGTTAAGCAAGAAAATAAATTAACGCTACACAAAAATCCGTTGAAGGGTATTTTTCAAGTATTCAGAGATTTGGATTTTACCAAATTCACACTCATTTCTGTTTTGTATCTCAGTTGCTTTTGTCAGTTGTTTTCCAATTTGCCGGTATATTTTAAACAAGTATTAAAACTGAATGAATCGCAAATCGGCATACTTTCCTCCTGGAATGGTTTGATGATTGTATTTATAGAAATGACTGTCATTTTTTGGATAGAAAAAAACTGGTCGAAGCAGCGAGCCGTTACCATAGGCGTGCTGATGCATGTTGTTGCCTATCTGACAGCTGTATTTTTTCGTTTAGATTTTTTCGGTGCATGGGTGATGATGAGTTTTATTACGCTGGCAGAAATGTTTAGCTTTTCGGTGTTGTTTAATTATTGGGTGAGTCGCACTACCGAGTCTACAAGAGGGCAATATGCGGGTATCTGGACAATGACCTGGGCTTTTTCCAGCAGTTTAGGTCCTTTTGGCGGTTCGTGGATAGCCGAGCAATATGGTTTTACCGTTTTATGGAGTATTGTTGCCGTGATAAGCTTAACAGCAGCATTTTTATACAACCGGTTAATTACGGATTAAGTGGTAAAACTAACTGAAAGTCTTTCCTTATTAACCTGAGTCGGGTTAAGAAAAATAAGGGGATAAAATAGTTGATTGCTCATTTTTTCCTCCATTTTAACAAGGTGGAGGAATTAAAAGGAGGCGGTTCTGCATAATAAATCAACTATTTTTTTAATTGAAAAGCTTATCCCGAACTTAGGCAATTCAATAAGAAGGTTGATTTGAATTAAGCAATAAGTATTAAGCTTTGACTATTTGTCTAATGCCTGTGTCAAAAATTTCAAGGCTTTTTCTGCATTTTTAAGCGATTTGATTTTGACAGAAAGCACTGTGCTTACGCCCTGACTGACGGTTTTTACAAGACCGGCATCTTTCAATGCTTTGAGATGTTGTGAAACCGTAGATTGTGCCAGATTCATTTTTTTCACCAACTGACTTACTGTGCAATTTTGTTTTGCCACGATGATGCGCAAGATTTGAATACGTGCAGGATGCGCAATTGCCTTACATACCTCGGCAAGTTGTATGTCTTCTTCGTAGTAGTCAGATTCGTTGTGTATCATTGCTTGTTTAATTTATCGTAAATATACGATAAAGCATGAAAAACAAATATACTAACCTTTTTGTGCAGTCTCATTTATAATTTTTACCACATAGACGCATAGTTTTTTTATGATAAAAATGCTTAGTATACAAAAATTGAGGTAATAACCCGAGTTCGGGTAAAGAAAAATAAGCTGATAAAATAGTTGATTGCTCATTTTTTTCCTCCACTTTAGCAAGGTGGAGGAATTAAAAGGAGGTGGTTCTATATAAAAAATCAACTATTTTTTAATTGAAATGCTTAACCCGAACTCAGGTTAATAATAGAAAATACAAGAATCGCCAATGGCGATACCTATGGCGATACTATGTTTTTTGCTTGACTACTATACTGATTTTGCATCAGACAATTATATATGTTTAAATATGCTATGTTTCTATGTGGTTTTAAACCTCAAAATGTGTTACACTAAATGATTCTTTATTTTATTGGAAACCACAAATTTGATTCTCTTATAAACAGACAAAATTACTTCCGGAAATCTTGAGTTGACCTAAAAAAATATTGTTATTCAAATTGGATAGCATCCGCTATTTTCTTTTTTTCCAAAGCCAGTTCAATCACTTCATCCATATCTTCTACATAAGTAAATTTCAAGCCTTTTATAAAATCCTGTGGAACATCGTCAACGTCTTTCTGATTTTCCTTACATAAAATAATTTCTTTAATACCTGCACGTTTAGCAGCCAATATTTTTTCTTTAATACCGCCGACAGGCAGTACTTTTCCGCGCAAGGTAATTTCGCCGCTAAGTGCAGTAAACGGCTTAAGTTTGCGCTGTGTAAACAAAGAAGCAAGCGCACTATATATGGCAATGCCTGCACTTGGGCCGTCTTTAGGAATGGCTCCTTCAGGCACATGCACGTGCAAGTTCCAGTCTGAAAATGCCTTTACAGGAATTTGTAAACTATCCGCTTTGGATTGCAAATAAGTAAATGCCGTTGTGAATGATTCCTTCATGACATTGCCCAAATTTCCGGTCAATGTAAAATTGCCTTTTCCTCTGCTTACTGTCGATTCAATAAACAAAATATCTCCGCCATGTGGTGTCCAGGCTAATCCGATTGCAACCCCACATGGATTGTTTTGCGTATATTTATCATGATTGTATCTGAATTTGCCCAAAATACGAGCCACATCTTCCGTTGTTACCTGTACATTATAATCTTCATCAGTTGCAATGCATTTGGCAATATTGCGCATCACAGAGGCTATCATTCTGTCTAACTCACGCACACCGCTTTCATAGGTATAATGGTGGATGATAAACTGGATAACTTTATCATTTAATTTAATTTGCGATGCTTTCAATCCATGAGCTTCACGTTGTTTCGCTACCAGATGACGTTTGGCAATTTCTGTTTTTTCCTCTAATGAATAGCCACTCAATTGAATTACTTCCATACGGTCGCGCAAAGCATGCGGAATATCATTCAGGCTGTTTGCTGTTGCAATAAACAATATTTTTGATAAGTCGTATTCTTGTTCCAGATAGTTATCATAAAAAGTAGTATTCTGCTCTGGGTCTAACACTTCGAGCAAGGCTGATGAAGGATCGCCGCGATGGTCTTTTCCCACTTTATCAATTTCATCCAGCACGAAAACCGGATTTGCTGTTTGTACTTTTTTCAATGACTGAATTATACGTCCCGGCATAGCACCGATATAGGTCTTGCGATGTCCGCGTATTTCACTTTCATCGTGCAAACCACCCAATGCCACACGCACATATTTTCTGTCTAATGAACGGGCTATACTTTTTCCCAAAGAAGTTTTACCAACTCCCGGAGGACCTACAAAACATAAAATCGGGGATTTCATATCACCTTTTAATTTCAGTACAGCCAGATATTCAATAATGCGGTCTTTGATTTTATCGAGAGCATAATGATCTTCATCCAGGATTTTTCCGGCTCTTTTCAAATCAAAATTATCTTTAGTAATCTCATTCCAAGGGAGCTCCACCATTAAATCGAGATAGTTCAGAATCACGGAATATTCTGCAGCAGCCGGGTTGATGCGTTGCAATTTTCCTATTTCTTTGTCAAATTGTTTGGCTACGGCTTCAGACCATTTTTTTTCTTTCGCCTTCTCTTTCAGTCTGTTGATTTCCTCCTGATACATATCTCCACCCAGTTCTTCCTGTATGGCACGCATCTGCTGGTTGAGGAAATAGTCGCGTTGCTGTTTGTCTATATCCGTTTTCGTTTTCTCTTGTATATTGGCTTTTATTTCCTGCAATTGCAATTCCTGATTGAGGTATTTTAGCACCTGCTGCACACGCTCTTCTACCGCATTGGTTTCTAATATTTGCTGTTTTTGAGCCAGCTCAATTGGAATATTGGAGGTGATAAAATTGGCTAAGAACTTCAATCCGTTTATATTATTCAAGATAAATTTAGCCTCGTTGGGTATATGGTTGGAAAGCTCGATAATGCGTCCTGCCATATCTTTCATAGAGGCAATAAGTGCTTTTTCCTGCGTTTTATCAGACAATGGCACATCTTCCAGATATTCTACTTCTGTTTGTATGATTGGATCTGAGGATATGAGTGTTTTGGCTATAAAGCGGTGTACGCCTTGCAAAATAACCGTATTGCCACCATCCGGCATATTGAGAATGCGAATGATTTTGGCCGTGGTACCTACACTGTATAAATCGCCGGGTTCAGGTTCTTCTACTTTGGGGTCGCGCTGGGCAATAACTCCGATATACTTATTTTCTTTATATGCCTTTTTGACGGCTTTGATGGACTTCTCTCTGCCGACAGAAATGGGGATGACTACACCGGGGAAAAGCACATTATTGCGCAATGGCAATATGGGTAATATTTTAGGAAGTTTGCTGCTTTTTATATTATCATCTTCTTCGATAGATAACAGCGGAATCATTTCTACATCTTGTTCAATAATATTGGAAAACTCAAGCATTTCGATAAATTTAGACAAATTGACACAATTCTATCCGTAAAGATAGGCTTTTATATAAAAGCAACTTTAATGCCGAACAGAAATAAGGCAACTTTGTCAGTGTCAGGCAATGTAAACAGTTTACTCAATCGGTCGGTGAGGGCACCGAATGAAAGAAAACTAAATAAGCAATCAATTTACTCAATCAGGAAGAAAAATGTAGAGCTGATCATAGCCTTTGCTTAAAAATAAGCGGACTGCTGTTTGGCTTCTTTTTCCCGAATGACAATAAAACACTAGCACATCTTCTTTTTCGAATTCATGCATACGGCTTGTTAAGTCCATTAAAGGAATATTGATTCCGCCCAAATTCGATTC
>CAZPBT010000048.1:0-7399 GCA_964584555.1 uncultured Chitinophagales bacterium | reverse complement strand
GCATACGGCTTGTTAAGTCCATTAAAGGAATATTGATTCCGCCCAAATTCGATTCCTCAAATTCCCAGGCTTCACGCACATCAATCAAATATACACCTTGTTTTTGTTGTTTAAGTTGATAAAAGGCAACAGTATTCAATATTACTATATGCTCTTGTTTTTCTATAAGAGCAGCCTTATCGCTTTCATATACTTTATCTTTTTGTTCGGTATGCTGGCTGATTTTGAAAATGTGCATTTTATGGGTAAGTGCATCATATGTAAGCAGTTTACCTTCCAGCGTATCACCAATCTCAGTAATAATTTTTATTGCTTCATTAGCTTGCATACTGCCTATGATACCGCATAAAGCACCCCATATTCCGGCATTTGCACAAGTTTGTGCAGTACTATCTTCTTCTGCAAAAATATCCCTGTAATTGATGTTTGTTTTATGGCTAAAAACAGATAATTGCCCGCTGTATTCGGCTACTGCCGCACTGATAAGTGGCTTTTTATATTGCATACACTGATCATTCACCAGATAGCGAGTACTAAAGTTATCACTGCAATCGCAGACGGCTGTAGCATCATTAATGAGTGAGTTTATATTGTCATTGCTCAGCATGTTGGGAAAGGCAATAAGCTGCACATGAGGGTATTGCTTTTGTAACTTCTCAACAGCTGCCAGCGCTTTATTTTTGCCAATATCTTCAGGACTGTATAAGACCTGACGGTGCAGATTATGCATCGCAACTTTATCGCCGTCTGCAATTACAATTTTACCGACTCCGGCAGCACTTAGGTATTGCACTACCGGGCAGCCTAAGCCGCCTGCCCCAACAATCAATACAATAGCAGCTTTTAACTTCTGTTGTGCAAGTTCACCAAATCCCGGGAGGATAAGCTGACGACGGTAATAGTCTTTTTCTTCCTGCGACAATTGTTGCATGGCTTAAAGGTAAGGAATGAATGTATTGAAATAAAGCAAAAAAAATGCCCCGATAATTCGGAGCATTTTTTACTTTATTAATTGAAGTTTAATTCTGTAATTTGAAAGTAACAGGAAGTGTATAATATACCCTTACTGGTTTTCCTCTTTGTGTACCCGGCGTCCATTTTGGCATTTTCTTAATTACACGAACTGCTTCTTCAGCAGAACCTCCTCCTACACCATCTTTAAGCACTACAGGATCTTTGACACTGCCATCGGTATCTACAAAGAATTTCACAATCACTTTTCCTTCCAGTCCGTTTTCTTTTGCAATAGATGGATAGTTGATGTTTTTAGATAAATATTTCATCAATTCTGTTTGACCTCCCGGGTAGCCCGGCATTACTTCAGCTCTGTCAAATATTTCAGTTTCTTTTGGTGCTTCCGGTTCTGGGGCTACAGTTACTGCCGGTCCGTCACCATGCACTTTTGGCTCTTCCACAATCGCTTTCGCATTTTTATCACCCTCGTTCGTCACATTAGAAACTTGCGTTTCTTTTATTTCTTCTTGTTTCGTTTCTTTTTTTTCTTCCGGCACTTCTTCATCTTTCTTCGCTATCATTTCCACGAACTTAATTGTAGGCCTTACCGGTGGCGGTGGTGGAGGTGGAGGTGGAGGTGGAGGTGCATCTACCGGTGGTGGTGGAGGCTCATCTAAATTGATATCCTGCATTTCGAGGTTGACTTCCTTTTTATCTTTGGTAAAACCCGAAAAGATATTGAAGCGCATCATGAGCATAATCAGTAAAAAACCGGCAAAGGCAATTAAAAAGCCCCGTAGCGTATTTTTGCTGACTAATTTGCGCAATACATAAGCTCCATAATCTTTGTTTTGGTTATCAAAGACAATGTCATCCCATGTTGCATTTCTGAAATCTGTATTACTCATTGTTCTTTTTTAACGTTAATAATTAAGGTGCTACATTTGCATTACCGCCGTTGGCAATGGCTTCTTTTTCAAGATTATTTTCATCTTGAATGGCATATACCTTGGTTTTAGTGATATCCATTTCATCCAAAATATCTACCATGTTTTTATAGTTTGCATCATCGGTCAGTTTAATCAGGACAACTATTTTAGTATCGCCAGCTTCATCTTTACCCCACTTTGCATTTACTTCTCTTTGTTTATCTAATATCACCTTTCTCAATCCTTCCGGTGAGTAATCTGTCTTTTTTAATCCTGCTACTACATTGCCCGGATAATACCATACGACATCATCCTTTTCTGCAATAATATTGAGTACTTTTGATTCAGCTACAGGTTCCGGTTTTATTTCATTTTCTACTTTCTTAGGCATAGATAAGTCCATTGCTACCGATTTCCCTAATTGTGTGGTCAACATGAAGAAGGAAATCAATAAGAATGCCAAATCCACCATGGGTGTTAAGTCAACGCGGGTAGACAATTTTTTGGAGCGGACTCCGCCCTTATGCTTACCATGCCCCCCGCCCGACGAGGTATCTATATCTGCCATTGTTAATAATTTTTAAGTTTAAACCATTATTCTTTTCTTCCTTTTAAAGAAGTTATCAGCTTATAGCTATATACATCTTTATCTTTCAGGATTTCAATTACGCGCTTTACAGATTTAATATCTGATTCTTTATCGCCTTTAATGGCAATTGGCGGTTTGTCCATATTGTCTGTTTCGGCATACACGTGGCGTACAGCCATAATCCAGTCTCCCAATTGGTTGTTGGTAGAGTCAATAGGAATACCTTCCATTTTTCCGGCTTCTTTTAATTCAGTCAAACCTTCCGTGCTGACATTAGGCAATACTCTGATGGCTTGAACGGGTACACCCACAATTTCCATTTTCTTAAAGTTTGACTTAGTTTTTTCGTCTAATGTGCCGTATTTATCTTTTGAAATCTCGTAAAGCTTATTGATAATTTGTTCTTTTCTTTCCGGCTTGGAAATGGCCATATAGGTTTTGCCATCCTTATCGATAGAGAATACTACCTGATCTTCTTTTACCGCATTCTCAGCATGCGAAGTAGGTTGGGCAATCTGAACTATTTCAGACGGTTTGAACTTTGCCGTAAGAATAAAGAACGTTAATAATAGGAAAGACACATCACACATGGCGGTCATGTCTACATATGTACTTTGCCTGGCTACTTTTACTTTTGGCATTCTATATAATTTTGCGTTTGAATGATTATTTTTTTCTTGCAGCAAATGTCTGTGCTATACTATAACCCATTTCATCAATGCTGTATGTCAGCTTATCAATTTTTTGCGTACATAAGTTATAGAAGATAATAGCTAAAGCTGAGGTAAAGATACCCAAGGCCGTATTTACCAAAGCTTCAGAGATACCCGTTGCCAACTGTTCCGGATTCGGGTTGCCTGATACTGCCAAAGCAGAGAAGGCTTTAATCATACCGATTACCGTTCCTAATAAGGCTACCAGTGTACCCACTGATGCAATTGTTGCTAATATCCACATGTTTTTTTCCAAAGCCGGAAGCTCCAAACCTGTTGTTTCTTCTACTTCTTTTTGTATATTCATTACTTTTTGCTCCTCAGTTAAATCTGTACTGCGTTGCATTTCAGCGTATTTATGTAAGCCTGCTTGTACTACATTGGCTACAGCTCCTTTTTGTTTATTGCAGTCTTGAATAGCCCCTTCAATATCATTATTAGTTAATTTTGTTTTGATAGATTGTAAGAAAGTGTCTAAAGAACCTGTACCGGCAGCTCTGCCAATCGTTAACAATCTTTCGATGAAAAAGGTAATGCAAATAATGAAGATAGCCATCAGAAAAGGTACGATTACCCCACCCTGATAAAAGAGTCCGATAATGTTTTTCGGATGACCTTTTTCGTCAACTTGTCCTTTAAATACCGTGTAGAATAATACGTTGGTAAAGATTACCGCGATTAATACGACCAATCCAGCGCCTAAGCCGATAGATTTGTTGTTTGTTTTTGCCTGAGCCATAATTAAAAATTTGAGTTTAGAATGATGTTTACTTTAATTTTACGTTGGCTGTAAAAATAGAACTTTTTTTTATTCCTGCATCCTTTTTACTCAACGTAAAGATAAATAAAAAATTGCAACTTAGTTGCAAAAAAATGTGAATTTTTTTCTATTGCTCTAAAAAATAAAAAAAATTACTTGTTTGAAGCAAGTATGTACTTGATAATGTGGGTAAGCTTATGCTATTGAAAAAAGCTGATAATAAAGTCTGTTATGGAAATATAAAAAAAGGATTGGTATTGCTGTCAAATATGACATAACAACTCTAAGGTCTGGTTTTTGAGTTGTTTTTTAGTGTGTTCAAAATTGCGGGTAAAACCCAAAATATAGCCACCGCCACCGGCACCACATAATTTCAGGTAATACTCACCGGTATCTAATCCGCGCTTCCAAAGTTTATTAAATAAAGATGGAATCATAGGTTTGAAATGCTCAAACTGGAATTTAGATAACAGTTTCAGATAGGCAAAGAGGGTTTCTTTATCACCTTCTAAAAAAGCATGTATACAGTTGTTGGCAAATGGTTTGAGTTGTTTATCAACGAATTCGCGGAAAGTGGGTTCTTCCATTTTCTGCATATAATATTTTACCAAAGGTTCTGTGCTTCGTGAAATGCCGGTATCTATCAGAAAGATAGCTCCTTTGCCATTGTTCTTCAAATGTACGGAAACGGGTTCAATATTTTCTTTACCATTAATGAGTAAAGGCAGATTGAGATAACAAATAAGCGGATCTACACCGCTGCTGTTGCCATGGAAATAAGATTCTAATTTAGCGAGTATTTGTTTAAGCTTAAAAACTTCTTCTTTCGTGGGTTTGTCGTTGAATTCAATTTTGTTCTTGGTGTATTTGCCATAAATTGCCGCTACCAGCGCACCGCTGCTTCCTACACCAAAACCTTGCGGAATGGACGATTTAAAATAAATGCCTTGCTCTATATCTTTTTTGAAAGCTTGGATGTCAAAATCAATTGCTAATGAATGATCATCCAGACATTTTTCGATATAGTTTGAAAACGCTGCTAAATGTTGATTGGATTTTTGTGAGAATTCAGGATTGTTTTCATCTGCAACAAAAGTAAGTTGTCCTTGAAATTCGGAAAACGGTACGGTAAGTCCCATCGAATCCTGAATGATGCTATACTCTCCGAAGAGTAAAATTTTAGAGTTATATGTTTGTTCTTTCGAAGTCAATTTCAGTTTATTTTTTCAGAACCTAAGCCTACACTATCATAAATGACTTTCCTGTTTTCACAATAACCTAACAATTCCTGTTCAATAAAAGTTTCCGATTGCAGAGCATATTCCTGAGGATACAATAAATGCAGATTTGGTCCTGCATCTAAAGTATAGCACAAAGGTACGTTATTTTCCTTGCGGAATGTTTTTAATAAATCAATAATTTTCAGTGTGTTAGGTTTTAATAACATAAAACTGGGCTGTGATGCCATCATTAATGCATGTAAGGTGAGCGCCTCATTCTCCACTATTTCGCAAAAACGCTCTAAATCAGCTGATTTTAATGCAATAATAAGCTCCGACATATTGTCATCAGCCTGCCTATATCGGCTGGATGCAAAATAATTATTTTCCATCAAAGCATGTCCTGCCCGGCTGGAAACTTCCTTTTCCGTACTGGAAACTATTAAAATGGCATCTTTATAAGTTTTAAAAACAGGATGAATATGATCGGCATAAGGAATGGCATATTCATCAGCAGAATCTGGGATATGCGGATGCTTACCCCAAACAGCCATAGATGGGTAAATGGAACGACACGCTGAACCGCTTCCTAATCTTGCAAGTTTACTTGCTTTCTGCAATCGTAAACTTGTTTCAGTTTCGGGATGAAGGACTTCATTTTCCATATCCGTCAGGCACATGGCCAATGCCGACATAGATGAAGCAGAACTGGCTATACCGGTAGAATGCGGGAAAGAATTGGAACTTTGTATACGAAGATGATAGTGTGATAATACCGGAATCAACTCCAGCATTTCTGTCAGGTATTTTTTTAGTTTAATTTCAAAGGCTTCCTGCTTTTTTTGCTCAAATAAAAACTCAAGAGAGATGGCATCAGATGGCTCTTTCTTTTTCTCGAATAAAAGACTGGTTTCGGTATAAGCCTGAGAAAGCGTGAAGCTGATGCTGGCATTTCGGGGAAGCTGCCTTCCGTGTTTTCCCCAGTATTTTATCAGTGCAATATTTGATGGGCTGCGCCATGTTGTTTTTCCTTCAGATAGCAATTCGGACATTTCCTATATATTACATATTATGTAAAAAGTGCTCTACCGTGAAATCTTGCAGCAAACCTACAAGAAAACCCAATACGGCACCGACTGTTATTAGAATCCATTCATCTTGTTTGAAGGCAGGGCGCAATACACCTTCAAATTCTTCAGGAGTAAGTTCCTGCATTTTATTCACCAATGTATTCTGAATGTCCATAGCATCTTCGGCATATTTTTCAATATGTTTTAGAGCTACAGGCAACTGTAAAACCATCTTTTCTGTAATGACATCTTTCATTTCGCGATAGCGTTGCGAACCTACTGCAAAAACGACAACCGGTTTGAGAGCTCCGGCTTGCTCATCTACCATTTTTTGAATGTTTTTGTGAATCATCGTAAAAAGATTGTCAGATAACTTACCTTTTAATATAGATTCAATCATATTGCTTGGAGTGAGAATTTCTTTGGCGATTAATGCACCATATGCTGCGGAAACTTCTTGCTGGCGTTTAAAAAAAAGACCTTGCCATTTAAAAACACCCAAATACTTTGTTTCAGTTCTTGGGGTAAAAATCATTCTTAAAGCCAGCCAATCGGTAAACCATCCGGTAAATAAACCAAATATGGGCATTACCCAGGCATTTTTAGTAAGCAAATAGGCAATCATTTGCACCAGACCAATAAGAAAGCCAAAATAAATACCGGAATTACGAATAAACTGAAACTCTTTAGCACCACTTTCTAAAAATATCTTGTTAAGGAGGGTTTTATCTTTGGTAAGATTAGTAATCACCATATCTTTCAAATCGAAAATCTCGTTGAGATTATCTTTGGTTTGTTGCATCAACTCACGCACCATTTCAGGAGATTCTTGTTGAATACGTCGAATCAGCATACGTTTGATGTTTTCAGGAATAGATTCCCACAAGTCAGGCTGGTAGTGGTTCATTACCTCGTGGGTGATTTTTTCCACGATAGGCAACATGGGCTTCTCCAGTTCCTTGGCTACGCGGTCGGGATCCAGTCTCGAAAAGATTTCCTCTGGTTTTATTAATCGGGATGTCAAAGTATCGCAGGCAATACCCGACATGATAGCCGCTTTGCGCGGAATGATACCTTGCCAGCCAAGAAATGGTTTGATGCCAAAGAATTCTATCGGTCGAAACATCATTTCTATAGCAACTATTTTTGTAATATAACCAATTA
>CAZPBT010000047.1:0-15458 GCA_964584555.1 uncultured Chitinophagales bacterium | reverse complement strand
TATCAGATGTAAGTTGGATGTTTAATTGTACAGTCTTATTCACTGAATAAAGATACGGAAAATGCTAACTAAAATAATGTACAGAAAATTCCTTGTGATTATCCCGATATCTCAAACTCCTCTATCTTGTTTTTCAAACTCAATAAATAATCGATATCATCATATCCGTTGAGTAAGCACGTTTTTTTGTAAGGATTAATTTCAAAGGATTCAGATGAAATAGGATTTAATGAAGCATCTAAAATGGAGATGGTCTGCGTGGCTAAATTTACATTCACTTGTGTTTGCGGATTTTTCTCTATTTCACTAAACAGTAAAGTCAAAAATTCCGGCGTAACTACCACGGTTAACAGACCATTATTCAGTGCATTGTTTTTAAAAATATCCGCAAAAAAACTGGACACGACCACACGAAAACCGTAATCATAAATTGCCCAGGCGGCATGTTCGCGGGATGAACCACATCCGAAATTTTTACCTATTACGAAGACCGTGCCGGCATACGTTTTGTCATTCAATACAAAATTTTCTTTGGGCACATTATCCGGAGTAAAACGCCAGTCGCGAAATAAATTATCTCCGAAACCCTCACGTGTAGTGGCTTTCAGAAAACGTGCAGGAATAATCTGGTCAGTGTCTATATCTTCTATATTGAGTGGCACGCAGGTGCTTTGTATCGTAGTATATTTTTCCATTTATTGATTGGTTATTATTGATTGGTTATTGGTAAAATGGCCATTAGTAAATTGGTCATTGGTAAATTGGTGCATAATTACATTAATTCATCATCATTCGGGTATAAACAAGCTTTGCTATAAATAGTTTCTGATGTCGTCTATTTTGCCTGTAATGGCAGCTACGGCAGCCGTAAGCGGACTGGCTAGCAAGGTTCGTGCGCCTTGTCCTTGTCGCCCTTCAAAATTCCGGTTGGATGTAGATACACAGTATTTTCCGGCAGGAATTTTATCTTCATTCATGCCCAGACAAGCAGAACATCCGGGCTCACGCAATTCCATTCCGGCGTCGGCTAAAATTTTATCCAAACCTTCGGCAATGGCTTGTTTTTCTATTTGTTTACTGCCGGGTACTATCCACACAGTTACATGCTCTGCTTTTTGTTTTCCTTTTACAAAATTGCAAAACATACGTAGGTCTTCCATGCGGCTATTGGTACAACTTCCCAAGAAAACATAGTCAATGTTTTTCCCTGTTAGTTTTTCGCCTTTTTGAAAGCCCATATATTGTAAGGCTTTCTCTAATCCTTTATCATCATTATCCGGAATATTTCCCGAAACAGGAATGCCCATACCCGGATTCGTACCGTAAGTAATCATCGGCTCGATTTCTTCAGCCCTAAAAGTATATTCTTTATCAAAACCAGCATCTTCATCGGTGAATAGTGTTTGCCATTTTTTCAGAGCTTGCTCATAATTTTCAGGGGCAAATGTTCTTCCTTTCAAATAGGAAAAAGTAGTTTCATCCGGTGCTATAATACCGCCGCGTGCTCCCATTTCTATGCTCATATTGCAAACTGTCATACGGGCTTCCATGCTCAGGCTGCGAATGGCACTTCCGGCATATTCCACAAAATAACCCGTTCCGCCGCCTGTAGATATTTTGGAAATAATATAGAGAATGATGTCTTTTGCGGTAACGCCTTTGTCCAACTCACCGTCGATATTGATGCGCATGGTTTTGGGAGGTGTCTGTAAAATGCATTGTGTGGCTAAAACTTGTTCTACTTCAGATGTGCCGATACCAAAAGCCACCGCACCAAAAGCGCCGTGTGTGGAAGTATGTGAATCACCGCATACGATGGTCATGCCGGGTTGGGTGATGCCAAGTTCCGGACCGATGACATGCACAATGCCCTGAAACGGATGTCCCAGTCCATAAAGTTCGATGCCAAAATCAGTACAGTTTTGAATAAGTGTATCTACCTGGTGTTTAGATAGAGCCTCCCGAATGGGCAGGTTTTGGTCTTTAGTCGGAACATTATGGTCGGCTGTAGCAACGGTATTTTGTGTACGGAATACGGGAATGCCTCGCATGCGCAAACCCTCAAAAGCCTGCGGTGTAGTGACTTCGTGAATAAAATGTTTGTCGATATAAATTACCTGAGGTCCGTTTTCGATGGCTTCCACAATGTGCGAATCCCAGATTTTATCAAATAAAGTTTTTCCCATAAAATAAGATGAAGATGTAAGGTATACAATCAAACAAATTATAACAGAAAAGTGAGTTTATGAGTTTGTTAAAAAAGTGCGTAATGCTGATTGCTTTTCAGATTAAAATAATAATATTATTATACTATTATAGCTTTAGTATCTTTTGGGTCATAATCAATACTTTCATAATATCCGTTTGACTTACAGATTTTAGCTGAAGGATAAGCATGAAAATAAGTAGAATAAAAGTTTGGTATTGCATTCTTTACTTTTTCGACTGCCTCATTTTTTTTGAAAAAATATTCAGCATATCCAAAATTGTAATCTGTTTTACCATAATAAATAGAAGTGAACATATTTGAATAAAAGTGCATTTTAATCCATTTGTCCAAATTGTCAAACTCTATGAAATCTCCTTCTATAACTACAGAAAAAGGGAATTTTTTAATTAATTCCAATCTGCTTTCTAAATTAACACCATCTAATCCTAATGAATGAGTCTTGTAAACTTTTTCCATTTCATTAAAAGTAAATATCCTCATAAGTGTAAATGAAAGTTATTGATCTATGCTATGGATTTTAAGTGATAAAAAATAAAATTGTGCCCAAGACAGGACTCGAACCTGCATGCTTTTTACAGCGCCAGAACCTGAATCTGGTAAGTCTACCAATTTCTCCACTTGGGCAATAAATATAAGAACATTCTTTGCAAAAATACGAATTTTTACAAGAGTAAAAAACAGATGTAAAATTTGGCATGTTTATAATCTAATACCTTATACACATATATTATAAGCAATCCTAAAGCTATCGTAGTTTTTGAAATAATGACGGGTAATTTCATTTTGTGCTAAGTATTTTATACTTTCATTCTATTATGGCGCATGTAAGTATTAACGGTTATGCTCATCCTGCATTTGAAAAAGTGAAACAAGCTTTTGAAGATAATTTTCTTAAACGAAATGATATCGGAGCTACTTGTTGTATTTATTTTAAAGGTGAAAAAGTAGTCGACTTATGGGGTGGTATAAAACACAATGGAGAGCACTGGAACGAAAATGATGTAAGCATCGTGTTTTCTACGAGTAAGGGTATTTCTTCTTTGGCTTTTGCGTTATTACATTCCAAAGGATATTTAGATTATGATGAAAAGATAAGCACTTACTGGAAAGAGTTTGCTTATAACGGAAAAGAAGAGATCACTATTCGTCAGTTGCTTGCTCATCAAGCTGGACTATTCAGCAATGATAAATCATTGACCTACGAGGTGCTGACGAATCCCGACGTTTTATCTAATGCATTGGCAAAACAAAAAACGTATTGGAAACCCGGTTTGTATCGCGGCTATCATGCCTGGACGATTGCCATGTACCAAAATGAAATTTGCAAGCGTGTTGATCCGCAAAACAGAACACTCGATCAATTTGCTGCGGAGGAATTATTTGCTCCGCTTGATGTAGATTTCAGCATAGGAATGAAACCTGTTTTTGATTTTAGCAGATATGCGCATATCATACCTTTTTATCCTCATGAAGCCTTGAAAGAAAAGGGACATACTGACATCCGAGAAATTTTAAAAGGCATACTTAATCCCTTTTCCTTTTTTTATAAATCGCTTTTAAATCCGCCGCACGCACTTAATATCAATAACTTTAATAAACGAAAATACTTGGCGCTCCCCTTGGGTTCGGCACACGGCATTGGCAATGCCCGCAGTATCGCTGCAATCTATAATGAGTTTGCTACAGGAGGTAAAAAATTAGGCATCAATAAAGATACGCTGGCACAGTTAGAGGCCTCGCCAATTCCTTGCAAAAGCAATAAATACGATTTAGTATTGCATGTAGATATTCCGTTTTCGTTAGGTTTTGCCAAGCCGTCATTCTTCCAGAATTTTGGTGTTAATTATCGTGCTTATGGCACTTTTGGTGCAGGTGGCTCGGGTGGATTTGCCGACCCTGAAAAACAAATAGCCTTTTCGTATGTGATGAATAAAATGGGTACACATATTGCCAATGACCCGAGAGAATTAGCGTTGCGCACTGCTGTTTATGATTGTGTTTTTGAGCTGGAGAAAAATAAACAAGAAACACTAAAACTAAAAACAACAGTATGAATTCCAAGACAGCAGCTATAGAAAGATTGCAATACTTATGTACAACAATTCCGGATAAATTAAACAGAATTACTTCAGCTTCATTTATACATAAACCCAATCCTGACAAATGGAGTAAGATAGAAATACTGGGTCATTTGATAGACAGTGCTGCCAATAATCATCAGCGCTTCGTTCGCTTGCAATTTGAACACGAACCTGTCATTTATTATGAGCAAAATGAATGGGTGAAATTTAATTATTATGCCCAACAAGAACCTGCAGTACTTATTGCATTATGGATGCATTATAATGTTTTTTTAGCCAGATTGATTGCAAAAATACCTGAAGAAATGATGCATGCTGTTTGCATTCTTCGCCATGGAGAATCGGTTCAGCTTTCAATTTTAATTTCAGATTATATAAGCCACATGGAATACCATCTTGAACAAATTTTGGCATCTTAACTTAAGTTAAACCAAGCTGTACTAAATTTCATTACTTTTATAAAATAAAATAAATCAGTATGTCAACTATAAAAGGAGCTAACGTTTTAGTAACCGGTGGAGCAAACGGAATCGGAAAATTAATGAGTTTAAAATGTCTGCAGGAAGGTGCGGGTAATCTCATTTTATGGGATATTAACGAGGAGAATCTTGAAAATACTAAAAAAGAATTCGGTAAAAAAGGATATAGCAATGTACACACTTATGTTGTTGATGTATCGCAGGTAAAAGATATTGAAAAAGCGGCTACGGAAGTTCTACTCGAAGTGGGTAATGTAGATATTTTGATCAACAATGCGGGCATAGTGGCGGGAAAACAAAAATTCTGGGAATATTCAGTTCGCGATATTGAGAAAACACTGAGCATTAATGTGAATGGAGTGATGCATGTGGCCCGTGTATTTATTCCGGAAATGATAAAACAAGGGAGAGGACATATCGTCAATATTGCATCAGCATCGTCATTAATTCCATTGCCGAAAGGTTCGGTTTATGCATCGAGCAAATGGGCGGTTTTGGGCTGGAGCGAAAGTCTGAGGTTGGAGCTGGAAGCCGAAGGGCAAAATCTGCACGTATCTACGATTTGCCCGAGTTATATCGACACAGGCATGTTTAAAGGCGTGAAAGCACCTATGTTATTCCCATTATTGCAACCCGAAGAAGTAACGACCAATATTATAAAAGCAATAAAAACGAATAAGCCCGTTTTGATGATGCCGGAGAACGTGAATTTAGTGCCCTTCTTAAAAGGCGTATTTCCTACTCGCATCTTCGATACTGTAGCAGGATGGTTAGGCGTTTATAATTCGATGAGCAGTTTTGAAGGCAGGAAAGAAGAAGAGCGTATTCCTGAGAAGAAAACTAAGGTGAAGTAGGAATACATTTGAGAATTCTTATTTCTCAACTCTTACATTAAAAGTTAGATTTTATAACTACTTGTAAGGTTTGATTAATAATTCTTACCACATAAGGCATAATTTATTTTATGTTTAACTATTTTAATAATACAAGAATTGTGAGGTAAGAATAGAAAATATAGGAATCGCCAAAGGCGATACTATGTTTTTGCTTGTCTGTCTGTACCGATTTGCAACAAACAGCAATTTATAATTAAAAATGCTATGTTTCTATGTGGTTTAAACAGCACAAAGGGTTCTGTATTGTGCATTTACTTCGTCTTAAATAATGCTAAAATCTTGCATGACTTCAACCTTCAATATGATTAGGAAATCACATAGGTTCATAGTTGAAGTACAAGAAAATTTTTGAGAATAGCTTTTTACATTTTAAGCCTTTATAGATAGCTTACCAGTTAAGAATTATTTATATCCAAAAAATACAGCATTCTTCTTACATTTGCAAAAATATATTTGTTTGAAGAAGCAGAAAGTACGTTTTATCGTCAATCCAAAGTCAGGAGGTACATTCGGCTCTAGATTTACCGAACGCATGGTCAAAAGAAATCTGGATCTCAGCCGTTTTTCGTATGATATGTATTATACCCGTTATGCGGGTCATGCCATCAAATTAGCCCAGCAATCGCTGATAGATAAAGTGGACATTATTGCCGTGGTAGGCGGAGATGGTACGCAAAATGAAGTAGGACAAATCATCATGGATAAAAATGTGTTGATGGCGAATATCCCTACAGGCTCAGGCAATGCCAATGCCCGAACGCTTGGCATACCGTTGCATATTCCAGATGCCATTCAATTAATCAATACAGGAAAACCATTCCCGATTGACGCAGTCATGATTAACGGACAAGCCTCTTTCATGGCCAGCGGTATCGGTTATGACGGTTTGGTAATTGATCGTTTCCAGAAATTGCCGTTAAGAGGTGTTGCCTCTTATATGGCCAGTATTTTAAGTACGGCACTCACCTATGAGTTGCCGGATTATACCATACAAATTGATGACAATCCTCCTTTTTCACGTAAAGCATTTACTGTACTGATTACCAGTATGGGAGCTGTTGGTTTTGGTATAAAGTTTAATCATATCAGCAAACCCAACGACGGCATTTTTGAAATTAGTATCGTCAATGATTTTAATAAAATGCGTATCCCTCAAATAATACGTGAATCTTTTTTTGGAGATGTAGCAAGTGCTGATTTCATGGAAACTTTTCAAGTACAAAAGAAACTTAAACTTACATTAAATAAAGTAGAAAGTTTGCAAATGGATGGTGACTTTCACGGCAGAACAGATAGTATAGAAGTAACACTTAAAAAACATGCCTTGCGTTATATTGTTCCACAAGATTTTAATATTACATAGATGAGTACTAATGACTGGAAAAAAAGATTAGGAACGGTGTACTCCACCAATCCAGATTTTAAATACGAAACGGAAAATGACAACGAGCAAGATACACCCGAAAATGCAAAACAGTTACTGATTGTGTTTACGGATAATAAACAACGCAAAGGAAAAATAGTAACCTTGGTAACAGGCTTTGTAGGTAAGCAGGAAGATTTGGAAACGCTGGCAAAAATGCTGAAAACAAAATGCGGTGTTGGTGGTTCTGTCAAAGACAGTGAAATAATTATACAAGGTGATTTTAAACAAAAAATTAAAGAACTGCTGGAAAAAGAAGGCTATAAAGTAAAGCTGAAATGATTACTGCGCAAGAAATTTCAGGATTAAAACAATCTGCAGCTCAACATAAAAAGCAATACACTCGCTTGATGAATCAGCTTAAATCTATGACATCCTATGATGCAGACGAACTGATACAAACGCAGCATGAACAAGTTTTTTCGGTAATCAATTGTCTGGATTGTGCCAATTGCTGTAAGACGACCCCTGCTTTGTTAATTCATGAAGACATCAACCGCATCAGTAAATATTTGCGAATTTCTGTCAAAGATTTTCTGCATAATTATACAGTCAGAGATGAAGACGGAGACGTTGTTTTTAAGCAAACTCCCTGTGTATTTTTAGGAGAAGACAATAGGTGTTCCGTATACAATGTACGCCCAAAAGCTTGCAGAGAATATCCCCATACACATCAAAAAAACCAGCAAAAAATATTGAATATCACCGAAAAAAATCTGGGAATCTGCCCCGCAGTAAAACGTATTTTTGATGTATTAACTGCTGATTTTTGAATGAAAAAAATCACATTTTAGCATTCCCTTTACTACATCATTATCGAAGTAGTATATTTTGATTTCCTTGTGTTTTCAAAAAGAAAGATGTTTTTTTAAAAATGCATCCAAGATGCTTAGCAAGCGACTAAGCCAATAAACATTATAAGTGTCATTTGTTTTTCAGCAGGATTCAAAATCAGACATGTTTCTAAAATTACCACTTACACAAAAATAAATACCATTCGCTAATTAAAAATACACGGTTTGAATGGAAGGAAATACATTTGAATTACAAAAACAATAAAACTATGAAAAAATTCATTTTAATCTGCGTTGTATCCATACTTGGTTTCAGCGCCTGCAGCAAAGAAGAAACTATCTTGCCTGCCAAAACAACATCAACCTCTGATGCAGAAAAATTGATGAATGAAAATCCGACAAGCCTGGAAATGCAAAAGCCTGTAAGTCATCTTCCTCTTATTGAAGGTGAAGAAAAATTTGTTCGTTGCGGTAGTGAGATTCCGAGCATAAAAAATCCAGCAAATTTGCCACAACCGGGTCCACCAATTGTTATAATACCTGAAGGAGAAATACGATAAAGAAAGAATATGCCTTTGAGGCAGACTATGAAAACATGATTGCGACGTCCTCTCTGAACAACAAACTAGTTGGAATTGGAGAGGGCGTTTTTCTTCTTTAAAATTATAAGTATGAAATTTTTATCTTATTTAGACATCAGTTTGAAAATTTTATCCCAAAACCAATTCTCTTCACTTTTAATCAGTACATCTACTAATTTCTCTACATTAAGTGCCAGTTTTTTTACATCATGCACTAATTTAATAAAACGCTTGCCTTCTTCATCATCTTTCGCTACTTCCAAATTTTCGATTTGTTCCAACAACCGGATGATAGGATCTAGTTCTCTTTTTTTACGAGTTTTGGCAACCTGTCGCGCCACTTTCCATACATCCTTTTCTGCCACGAAATAATCTCGTCGTTCGCCCAGTTTAAATACTTTGTCCACTAATCCGATATCGATAAGTTCCCGGATATTCATATTCGTATTTCCTCTGGATATGGCCAGCTGCTCCATGATATCTTCTGTACTGAGAGGCTCATTACTCACTAAAAGTAAAGCGTGTATTTGCGCTATAGTTTTATTGATACCCCATTGGCTGCCCAGAGCACCCCAGGCTTGAATGAAATGTTCTTTTCCTTCCTTGAATTTCATATACAAAATTAGCGTTTACTTTTCATTATTTCGATAAATTCTGAAACCATTTTTAAAGTGAAATTACCGAATACTCAATGAAACATACCGAATACTCATTTCTTTATGCATTATTGACATAGAAATTTACTTTTACCATGCAAGATCACAAAAACCGATTAAGACAGAAAAATCCAATAAGACCTTTCTATTAATATTTAGTTGCGTGTTTAGAGTCCCGGGTGCAATGCCCGGGCATTTTTTTGAAAAGTCTTCCAATATTTTTCAAAACTAAGGTATAAATGTCGAAAATTGAATATGGTTTGACCACTTAATCACTCAAATTGCCGTTTAATCAATGGATTTCTTAATCCCGTTTATTTTTAGGAATATTCGTGTATAACCGTGAGGTTATATTCCAACTTAAGTTTAGTTTAGCATAAAAAGGCTGCTCTCCAAGTGAGGCAGCTTTTTCATTTTATAGAAGTGAATTAATTAAGATTTAGAAGAGGATATGAAAGCATCACGATCTTGAATTTTATTATGGGAATGAATTTTGTTGAAAAATTAAACAACAGTTATATCCGGTTATTTACTGCTTCATTGTATTTTTATACTGATTTTCCACCACTTCAACTCGTTAACTTATGTGTGATTTTGCCCCACTCCATTGTCATACCCAATATTCATTATTAGATGGCGCTGCGGATATTGATGCCATGGTAAAAAAGGCAAAAGAAGACAATATACCTGCCGTAGCTATTACTGACCATGGGAATATGTTCGGAGTATTTAAGTTTTACAGTGCCTGCATGAAACATGGCGTTAAACCGATATTAGGTTGTGAAGTCTATGTGGTGGAAGATCGTTTTAATAAAAAATTTACGCGAGAAAATAAAGATAAACGATACCACCAGCTCCTGATGGCAAAAAATACTGTTGGTTATCAAAACCTGATGAAAATTGTTTCTTTAGGTTATATAGATGGACTTTATATGGATTTTCCCCGTGTGGATTTCGAACTTATCAAACAATATAAAGAAGGTATTATTGCCACATCCTGCTGTATTGGTGCGGAGGTGCCTCAAACCATCATACACAAAGGAGTGGATGAAGCAGAAAAAGTGCTGAAGAAATGGCTGGATGTTTTCGAAGATGATTATTATATCGAATTGCAACGGCATAGTATTCCGGATATTGATGAAACAGGATGGAGTCAGGAAGCCGTTAATCAGGAGCTGATAAAGCTGGCCGATAAATATGAATTAAGAGTAATTGCGACAAACGATTCGCATTATGTCAATCAAAAAGACAGCGAAGCACATGATATTTTATTGTGTTTGCAAACAGGCAAAGATTTTACCGATCCCGACCGTTTCAAGTTTTATAACGACCAGTTCTTTTTTAAAACACAACACCAGATGAAGGAACTCTTTAAAGATGTTCCGCAAGCAATTGAAAACACACTGCATCTGGCAGAAAAAGTGGAGATGCTGAAATTAGAAAGAGACGTTTTATTGCCTGCATTTCAAGTGCCTTTTGGTTTCTCTAATCAAAATGACTACCTGCGTTTTTTAACTTTTGATGGTGCAAAAAAGCGCTGGGGAGATATATTACCTATTGACATCATCGAAAGACTGGATTTTGAGTTGGCAACTATCGAACGCATGGGCTTTCCCGGCTATTTTCTGATTGTACAGGATTTTATCCGAGAGGGTAGAAGTATGGGCGTTTCCATTGGCCCGGGCAGAGGCTCAGCTGCCGGTTCAGCAGTAGCTTATGCCATTGGCATTACCAATGTTGACCCGATAAAATACAATCTGCTGTTTGAGCGCTTCCTTAATCCCGGTAGGGTGAGCATGCCCGATATGGATATCGACTTTGATGATGAAGGCAGGGAACGTGTCATCAATTATGTGATTGATAAATACGGCAAACAACAAGTAGCCCAGATTATTACCTATGGCACGATGGCGGCGCGAAGCTCGATAAAAGATGTGGGACGCGTATTGAAACTGCCACTTTCAGAGACAGATAAAATGTCGAAGATGGTACCAGAAGGGCCAAAAGTTACCCTGGCATCCGCATTTAAAGAGGTAGAGGAATTGCGCAAAATAAGAGATCAAAAAGGAGATTTGAGGGCACGAACATTAGAACTGGCAGAAGTACTGGAAGGCTCTGTACGCAACAGAGGCATCCATGCAGCAGGGGTAATTATCGCACCTGAAAATATCATGAACTATGTACCGGTATGTACTGCCAAAGATGCAGAATTATTGGTTACCCAATTCGATGGAAAATATATAGAAAGTGCGGGCATGCTAAAGATGGATTTCCTGGGATTGAAAACACTGACCATCATTAAAGATGCGTTGGCACTCATTGAAAAGAATCACAAAATAAAAATTGATATCGACAACATACCGCTGGATGATAAGAAGACGTATGAACTGTTTCAAAAAGGAGATACCATTGGTATATTTCAGTTTGAAAGTGCCGGCATGCAGAAGTATATGAAAGAACTTAAGCCCGACTGTTTTGAAGATTTAATTGCGATGAATGCCCTTTACAGACCGGGCCCGATGGGGTATATCCCGAATTATATTGCCAGAAAACATGGTAAAGAACCGGTTACTTATGATTTGCAGGAGCAAGACACCATTTTGAAAGATACTTATGGTATCACGGTATACCAAGAGCAGGTCATGCTATTATCACAACATCTTGCAGGGTTTTCTAAAGCAGATGCCGATAATTTGCGTAAGGCTATGGGAAAGAAAGACCGGGCTAAACTTGACTCACTGAAAGAGAGCTTTATTGAAGGATGCAAGAAAAATAATTTAGAAATAGAGAAGTGTTTCAAAATTTGGGTGGATTGGGAGAAATTCGCAGAGTATGCATTCAATAAATCACATTCTACCTGTTACGCCTATTTAGCCTTTCAAACAGCGTATTTAAAATCGCATTTTCCGGCGGAATTTATGGCATCGGTATTGTCGCATAATATGAATGATATCAAACAAGTTAATTTCTTTTTGAGTGAATGCCGAAGAATTGGAGTGCCGGCTTTAGGACCGGATATCAACGAAAGCGATGTGAAGTTTTCTGTGAACAAATCTGGAGAGATTCGATTTGCACTAAGTGCGGTAAAGGGCTGTGGCGAAGCTGCAGTTTGTGATATCATTGAAGAGCGTAATAAAAATGGTGCATTTGCTTCTATTTTTGATTTGACAAAAAGAATGAATTCACGCACAGTGAATAAAAAAATACTGGAAGCACTTGCACAATCGGGAGCATTCGACTGCTTTGGCAATATACACAGAGCACAATATTTTTATCAATATAAAGATGACACTACTTTTATTGAAAGAGCCTTGCGCTGGGGGAACAATGTAAAAGAGCGTGAATCCGATAATTCTATGTCGTTATTTGGTAATACATCAGATGCGGTCATTCCTGAACCCGAGGTGCCACATACTAATCCATGGGTTACTTTTGAAAAATTGCAAAAAGAAAAAGATGTAACCGGTATTTATATTTCCGGGCATCCGCTGGAAGAATACCAGTTGGTTACTAATCATTATGCCAATTGTTCATTTGACAGTCTGGAGCAGGCCAAGGATAAAGATATTGCTATAACTTGTATGGTGGCTGGTGTTATCCGGCGGGTGGATAAAAACGGCAGACCTTGGGCTGTCGTGCAATTTGAAGATTTGGAAAGTATGCAAGAATGTTTGTTTTTCAGTGAAGATTACAACAAATTTTTGCCGTTTTTAGAGCAAGGCAACCGCTTACTGATAAAAGGCATTTATCGTCCCAGTTACAGGGATAAGACACAATATGAACTGAAGATACAAAGTATAGAATTTATACAAGATGTACTGGAAAAATATTGCAGAGGCATTCGGGTGATATTAAATTATAAAGAGCTGGATGAGGCAAAGGTAAGTGCCATCTACAAGGTTGTACACAAACACAGTGGTAAAAGAGTTTTTGAAGTTTATTTAGTAGATGACAATGACCAGCCCTTATCATTTCGTTCAGAGAAATCAGGTGTAAAAGTAAGCAAAGACTTATTTGATTTGCTCAGCGAAATTGAAGGATTGCGGGTAAGATTAATTACCTAACTAGATAACGAATGAATTCTTGCACTACTTTACAATAATCAAATCAGGTTTAATAATAGGGCAAATCTGTAACTTGTTGATAATTAATTTATTGTGTGTTTTGTGGTGTATTTTATACCTATTTTAGGTGATTGCAAAATCTGTGCTTCTGAACTTTTATAAGCAATTCGTTGTTTCTATATTTGTATACCAATTAGCTTGAATCATTCCCCAATGATTTCGTTTGAAAGTTAATTAGTTAGTTAGTCTGAGTCGGGAGTAGTTAACCCGACTCTTTTTTTTTGTCTATTTTTGCCTCGAATCACATATTTACTTATAACGATTTTAAACACAAATCTCGTTTAATGTGGTTATGAATGATAAAAATCTGAAAGGTATAATTATTCAGATTGTGATAACTTTAAAAACATGGTAAAACTTTACACTTTCCTATTATTTTTCCTTTCTAATATTTCGGCATACTCATTATGTGATATGCAAGATAATACTCCACCAAGTATTACAAGCTTTAGTGCTAAGGCTGCAACATGTTCCAGTAATGGTACACTAATTTTAAATTGTACTGGAGGTGGAGGAACATATTTTTATGAAATAATAGCAGGTCCTGTAACTCGCATTTTACAGTCTCAAAATATATTCTCAGGGCTACCTGCAGGCTTTTATACATACAGAGTAACCGGTTGTAATGGACTTTGGAAACAAGATACATTTACAATTGCAGACAGATACTCGGAAATGAATACATTTATAGCCCAAAATGTAGATTATCAGAATAGTTTTAAATGTAACATAAGCAACAATGGTAAAGCAGTCTTGTATTTAGGTTTTAACGATACGAATTATATTAGAAGACCATTATGCTATCAAATAACAACTTCTCCAGATCCTGTTAATGGATTTAATGGATTGCCGTGTAATACGATAACATTTTACCCACCAAACCCTAGTCAACCCAACGGATTAAATTCTTTGATAGGTAGTACAATGTATCATTCTGACACCATCTATAATCTAGCCCCTAATAATTATTACATCAGAATCACAGATTCATGTGATAATTTCCTCACAACCCCACTCTCTATCCCATTACCTCCCACATATAATACCAGTAGAATAGGTTATAGAATTTCATTAGTAAACGGAATGCAAGGATGCGTTGCACAACCATTTTTTAGGGTTTTGGATACTGTATCTAATATATTTTATACAACTGCTGATAACTTGCCCAATGCACCTTTTAATTTAAAAATTTTTACAACTTCAGGATTAAGATTATTCGATCATACCTATAGTACATCTGAGCATCCCAGTATGGGGGATGGTTGGACAAATCAGCTAAACGCTAATGAATCAGTACCGCTCAACACTCCTTTAATTGCTGTTGTTACTGATAAATGCGGTAATGTCAAAACTTATAATATCCTTCCTTACAATTCTCCAAATAATTCAATTATTTCATACGGGAATAATTGCAATGACCCTAATAAAATCAGTATTATAGTAAAGAATGTCTTTGTAGATTTTAATAAACTAATTATATTTAATGCAGCAGGAATGGCATTGGATACAATTGCCATGTCTGATTTTTCATATATAGATGCCAGCACCGGATTTCCTAAAACACTTGGAATTTATAAATACAGTCCGGTAACCATTGGCGCAATTTACAAGATAAAAGTATATTCAAATTGTGGACAAGCTGATTCAGTAACATTTACTGTCCCGATGCCAAGCTTAGCAGACCAACCAACATTAGCTTCAACATATAGTTACGAACACTGTACCCCCAGCACTTACAAAACTATTTTAAAATTAACACCAATAGTAAATACAGGTATAAGTGATGTGTTTCTCATAAATGGACCACCTGTAGTAGGTCCTTACCCAATTAGTCCTGAGGTTGCAAATAAATACACATTTAAGCATCTAACACAAGGAACTTATACAGTTTTAGTGCTTTACGGATGTGGACAGTCACTTATGTATGATGTCACAGTACCGGATTTAACTGGAGCTTCTTATAGCTATTCTCAAAGTTATGCCAAACAAATAATGTGTAAAGGGGAGGGATTTGACATGATTCCTCAGTTCTCAGGGTATCTGCCGGCTCTATTTTGCAGAGTATTTCAGCTACCAGATGAGTTAAAAAAACATGTTAAGTATTTACTGACACAAGACAGCATAGCAGCGGCAAATGCAGGCTGTACTGTATTGATTAGTGGTATTATTCCAAGTTATATAGATACATTAGTAT
>CAZPBT010000046.1:0-15527 GCA_964584555.1 uncultured Chitinophagales bacterium | reverse complement strand
AACAGACCGCTTATAGAATTATTACTGATTTTTATAAAAATCACAGATGGGGCTTAAGAATATTAAGCACTATGTTTGATGATGAAATAAAACAATATCAAGCCAAACGAACAGCAAAGATGTTTATTGCTGAAAAAAATGATTCTGCCTAAATTATTATCACCACTGAAAAACAAAGAGAATCAAAAAGAACCAGACTTCAAGTTAAAGCAAATATAAGCAAAATTTTATTATATGTATAGCCAAAACAATACATTTAAATTTCATTTTACGAATAATCCAAACAATAGATTATTTAGTATAAGACAACAATTTTTTATTCTTAAAACTTCCTGAACGTATTTTGCCCGGCTCGTTTTACTCTGGCAATATGCTCAAAATCTTGTTCATTTTTTATAAGTGAGCCAAAGTAGGGCGGACTGTTTTTTACATAATCAATCTCGGCTAAATGATCTTTTGTGTTCTTGCCCAATTTCAATAAACGTATCCAGTCTATCAGTTCGGAAGTAGAGGGTTTCTTTTTGATACCGTGAATTTCGCGCAAGCCATAAAAGACTTTCAGTGCCTCTTCCATTAAATCTTCTTCCAGTTTAGGGAAATGTACATTCACGATATCAATCATCGTGGCGCGTTCAGGAAACCGGATAAAATGAAAGAAACATCTGCGCAAAAATGCATCGGGCAATTCTTTTTCATTATTGGATGTGATGATAACGATAGGGCGTGTTTTGGCTTTGATAGTTTTTTGCAATTCGTAACAATAAAACTCCATTTTATCCAACTCCAATAATAAGTCATTTGGAAATTCGATATCCGCTTTATCTATTTCGTCAATCAGCAGTACTGCTTGTTCATCACTTTCAAAGGCTTGCCACATTTTTCCTTTTACAATATAATGGGCAATGTCGTTTACTTGCTCATCACCAAATTGCGAATCGCGCAAACGAGCCACAGCATCGTATTCATAAAGACCTTGTTGTGCCGTAGTCGTCGATTTAATATGCCAGGTATAGAGCGGTTTATTCAAAGCTTTGGCAACTTCAAAAGCCAACATTGTTTTCCCGGTACCGGGTTCACCTTTTATCAGCAGCGGTTTTTCGAGTGCGATAGCCGCATTCACTGCTGTTTGCAGTTCGTCGGTAGCAATGTAATTTTCAGTTCCGGTGAAAGTATGTGTCATTGTTGTTTTTTATTATAGGTTATTATTTATTTATAATACGTTGGAATTTTATGTTAAAATTAAAATATAATTTATATCCTCATTCTTAAATCATCTCACTATCTTTTTTCCTTTCAATGTTTTCATGGCTTTGGTCAGTCCATCTAAAGTAAGCGGAAACATTCGGTCTTTCACTACTTCTTTCAAAATACGTATCGAAGGTACGCCATCCCAATAATATTCATTGCTTGGATTGAGCCAGACCAGATTTGGATAACGCTCTACAAAACGGCTCACCCAAACGGCACCTTCTTCATCATTATAATGTTCTACACTGCCCCCTTTTGCCGTCAGTTCATAGGGCGACATGGTGGCATCACCCACGACAATTACCCTGTAGTCAGAATTGAATTTATGCAGAATCTCAAATGTAGGAATACGGTCGTTGAATCGCATGATATTGTCTTTCCAGATGCTTTCGTAAAGGCAGTTGTGAAAATAGAAAAATTCCAGATGCTTAAATTCTGTTTTTGCTGCCGAGAAAAGTTGCTCGCAAATTTCCACGTAAGGATCCATAGAGCCGCCCACATCAAAAAACAATAAAACTTTTACCCTGTTTTTCTTTGATGGTTGCATTTCAATATCCAAATAGCCTGCATTACGGCAAGTCTTATCTATCGTAACGGGCAAATTTAATTCTTCGTCGATACCTTCGCGAGTGAGAATACGCAATCGTTTCAAAGCTAATTTGATGTTGCGTGTGTTCAGCTCAACATCAGACGCATAATTCTGGAATTCCCTTTTCTCCCAAACTTTAATGGCACTGCGTTGCCCACCACTGCCACCTATGCGTATGCCTTCGGGGTTATAGCCGCCATGTCCGAATGGAGAAGTGCCACCGGTGCCTATCCACTTATTTCCGCCTTGATGTTTTTCTTTTTGCTCTTCCATCAGTTGTTTCAGGCGCTCCATCAGCTTGTCCAACCCGCCCATTTTTTCTATCATCGCTTTTTCCTCATCAGAGAGCAGACGTTCCATTTCTTTTTTCAGCCAGTCTTCCGGTATTTCTTTCTCATTTAGTTTATCCGATTTAATTCCATTAAAAAACTGACCGAATAAAATATCGTACCGATTTAAAAACTGCTCATGTTTGACCAATATCGTTTTCGACAAAAAATAAAAATCGTCGATGCTGTACGCCGCTACTCTTTTGTTTAATGCTTCCAATAAGTTCAAATATTCTCCAATACTAACCGGCAAACCTTCTTCTTTGAGCAATAAAAAGAAATCAAGAAACATGCTGTAAATGTAATTTGAAAATGTGATAAAGAAACTATTTTTTATTTTTAGTCAAACATTTTTGAGATGAACGAACAATTATTGAGACAATATCAAGGCATACAAAAAATAAAAACAGATTTACTGAATAAAATAAAAACTGTTGATGAAGAACAATTAAATAAAAAGCCAGCCGCTGGTAGCTGGAGCTTGGGGCAGGTTTATTATCATTGTTATCTGGCGGAGTACGGGACAATTAAAACCATTGAAAAAAATCTGAAAGAAAACAAGGTTAAACTTCAAAGTGAGTTTGCAGATAAAATCAGGAATATATTGTTATTAATAGTGCTAAAATCGCCGTTAAAATTTAAAGCACCTGCCGTTGTTCAAAAAGTACCTGAACACATTACCTATAACGAAATAGAGAAATTATACGCAGACAGTACGAATGATTTTAATAAAATATTGGCTTCGCTGCCAGTTTCACTCATTGATAAGCGCATTTTTAAACACCCAATCGCAGGATTGTTTAATATTGAGCAGACACTAAATTTTGTAGGAGAACACTATAAGCATCACATTATGCAGATAGACCGTTTGTTGTAGTTGTTATTTGAGTTTTTCTAATTGTTCTGTTATTTGTTTCTTTAAGTCAGCTGGAATATCAGGTGCTTTTTCCGGCGTATATTTTTCGTCTTTTGTAAAGTAAATAATATTTCTTGTATAGGTTGCTAATTTCATCTTCTCTTTAAGTGGTTCTAAGGCTTTATTAGTCTCTTGCATGTATTCTATTTTAGCTATCCAGTTATTATTGCTATCGTACTCATAGTCGTATAAGCTAATATAGTAGGAGTTTTTATCCTTATAATCTAGTTCAGCATTAAAGGTGTTATTTCCATATTTGTCATATTTATAGTGTTGTGACTTTTGAATACCCGAAGTATTATAACTGTCATGAATAACTTTTTTTGAGCTGTCATTAAAAAAAGTAGTACTTACCAAATAGCGTTCAAAAAGAAGATGGAATGCATCTTGTTGAATTAATTCTTCTTTTAAGACAGTTCCATCATTTGCTAAGGTATAGTCTGTAGTTGCTGTATTTTTAATATTCCCTTGCGCAGCTTCCAAAATTTCTTTTTGTAATACATATTTATTGTTAAATTTCTTGTATATATAATTAATTGAAACGCTGACGCCTCTTGTATTAATGTAAGATTTGTATTTTAGGTTTCCGTTTCGGTCAAAAACTTTTGTAATTCCATTTGAATTTGAAAGATATTTTCTTGAAGATTTCACGTTTACGATTACAGAATCTTTAAAATAAGTTGTGTTGTGTCTTTCTACTTCGTGTAAAGTGTATTTTCCTGTCATATTATCTTTCACAGCAACAATCTGTATTTCAGGATTATCGTAAGCATCATAAAAGAACCAATATACATATGTTTCTTCGGTTGAAAATTTTATACTTTTGTAAATTATCTTATCCCCATCATAAATTAATGATTTCTCATCCGGATAATTATTTAAATAAACCAGACGACCTTTGTCGTCAAAAAGTAATGAATCTTCAGCATCCCATTCTTTTGAATCTTCATAATATATTTTTGTTGTAATTACTTTAGGCAGTCCTTGTATTGGCACTAATGCATCATAATCTATTATTTCATAAAAGTTTGTATTTAGTTTTCTGCCAAATTCTGTTTTTGTTTTATTAGTAGTAAAGATATCATCTGCTAATAAACAAAAGGTATTGAAATAAAAGAGAGCAAGACAAATTCCTAACCACTTTTTAACGTTCATTTGTGGAGCTTAGATTTATGAGAATAAATTATACTTCAAAATACAATAAAGTGCGCGAAAGGCATCTTTCATTCCGATTTTTTTGCCTTCTTCATAGGTTCTGCCATAATAAGAAATGCCTACTTCATATATCCTGATTTTAGGAATTTTAGCAACTTTTGCAGTTACCTCTGGCTCAAAGCCAAAACGGTTTTCTTTAAGTTCTATTTGCTGTATAATTTCTCTGCGAAACATTTTATAACAGGTTTCCATATCTGTCAAATTCAGATTGGTAAACATGTTAGAGATAAACGTCAATAATTTATTGCCTATAGTATGCCAAAAGAATAAAATGCGGTGTGGTCTTCCACCCATAAACCTCGAGCCATACACCACATCGGCAAATCCGTCAAGGATAGGCTTAACTAAAATATTAAACTCATTCGGGTCATATTCGAGGTCTGCATCCTGCACGATGACAAAATCTCCGTTGGCATTTTGGAATCCGGTGCGAAGGGCTGCACCTTTGCCTTTGTTTTTTTCGTGTTTGATATAGCGAATCTCAAGTTCGGGATATTGCGTCTGAAATTCCTTGACTTTCTTTTCAGTATCATCTGTTGAACAATCATTTACAACAATCATCTCTTTTTGCAGATTTTCAATAAGTGAAACCTCGGCAATTTTTTTCAAAATATGCTGTATAGTATTTTCTTCGTTATAAGCCGGAACAAT
The DNA here is from genome assembly GCA_964584555.1 of uncultured Chitinophagales bacterium. Classification (GTDB taxonomy): domain Bacteria; phylum Bacteroidota; class Bacteroidia; order Chitinophagales; family JADIYW01; genus JADJSS01. The sequence goes on along the minus strand of CAZPBT010000046.1, from coordinate 10,579 downwards.
TACGGATAGTTTTTTGCTCATCGGAACAAATATACAGTATTCTAATTATTTGGGGAAACGATAAAAAAGAGGAGGGCGCGCCGCAGGCGCGCCCTCCCCTGAAAATAAACACGTATGAGGAACCGTAATTTGTTCACTCATTATCATTCATCGGACAATGCCTTCAAAAAGGCGACCAAATCTGCCTTCTCTTGTACTGTCAAATGCATCTGGTATAAGATAGAACTCTTGTTTCTGTGATATTTTCCGCCACTGTTGTAATGCTCAATAACGGCTTCAAGCGTAGCCAGAGAACCATCATGCATATATGGAGCCGTGTTGGCAACATTGCGCAGTGAAGGCACTTTAAACAAACCAACATCATCATCATTTAATGTTATTCTGGCTCTCCCGGAGTCGGCATAATATTCATACAGACCATTATTCTGGAAACTGTGATCGGTGAAATTATAACCGCCATGACAATGAAAACAATCACCACGCTCGTTAAAAAACAAGGTCATTCCCCGCTTTTCAGTATCGTTAAGTGCATTAGGGTCATTGTAATAGGTATATCTGTCATATTTTGATATGCCGGTGTACAAGGTACGTTCAAAACAAGCAATTGCCCGCGTAACGCTGTAAATACTTGGGAGTTGCCCATATGCTTTCATGGAGAGCTCCTTATAAGATGCTATCTGATTTAACCGGGCTACAATATCCGGCAAATTGAAATCCATTTCATTTGGATTTTCAATGGGTGCCAGCACTTGCTGTTCCAGATTAGGCACACCACCATCCCAAAGCGTAGTGTTAAGATAGGCTGAATTCAAGATGGTAGGTGCATTGCGTATACCATGCCGTCCTTCAATACCGATACTGACCGGCAAACCATCAGTAAACTTCATATCCAGCTTATGACAAGACACACAGGCTATGCTGCTGTCTCTGGAAAGAACAGGATCCATAAACAAACGCCTGCCAAACTCAATACGGTCTTCAGTGGGATAGTTATCAGGAGGAATGACCGGCTTCGGAAATCCTTTTGGAATGGCAAGTGGGTAGGTCGTTGTACTGGTATCTTCTTTTTTGCAAGACACAATTAATAAAACCAATAATACAAACCCAAACAGCTTTTTCATAACAAACAATTTATGTGAAATACTTATTCAAAAGAACCCGGAATATTATTGGCTACTTTCATAGCAACCGGCATATTATCCATAGTATGTGTGGCATTTTCTGTTCTAAGATTGATGTTTTGCAAAATGCTCAGCATATCCATTTCTAGATGCAAAGTAGTAGCGCCATCTGCACTTACTGTAAAGGCATGGTCGGTCATATCTACTGTTCTTTTCAGGTTATCAGTACCTACGTGATAGAAGAAAGGTTGGTCAATTGCACCCGTTTGAGCTAGTGTAGAATCGTATTTTCCTTCTATTTTGATAAAGATATAACCCGAATTCCATGACCAATGGATAGATGGTGACTGGATAGACAAGGGGTTACTGGCATCATAAGTAGTTGGGTCTTTGTGGTTGGTCGCCGAATCTAAGCCCACTATAAATTTAAACCCCTTATAGTTGCCGGTGGGTACACTGTCTAAGCTGTAATCGCTGTTTGCAATATTGATTAAGAACACTTTTCCGTCAACAGGATATTCTGTGCCGTCTTCTTTTATCAACACAAAATTAGAAGCATAATATCTCCAATCGGTCAATTTAAAGCGGACGCCGTTTGACGTGTAGGTAACGCCAAAAGCGGCATCGTCAGTACCCACCATAGAATGCCAGTGGAAGTTTACTACTTGTTTTTTTGCTACGCTAACTTCATCTTTTTTGCAAGATGATAAACCTAAAATGAATAGGGTGATAAGACTTAATAAAGTAATTTTTTTCATAATAGTTTAATTTTAATTTATTTTACATAGGGTGAATATGGAAGGATACTGTTTTCTCAGACATGTTTTCATTGTGGTCTGCCGCCTCTACTTTAATTTTTGCGTCTGTATGCATCATTACAGGAACAACTAAAGTGTCCTGATACAGGAATGGAATTTCGTGTACATGCTCAGCGGGCATATTGTATAAAACACTGTCGTCTGATGAGCGCATAATGGAAAAACCTACTTCATGCAAGTCTTCGTCTTCTACCTTAAAACTTACGATTACAGAATCGTAATGCATGGCTTGTGCTGTTGTTGGGGAGTAGATAGTAATGACCGGAGAAACTACGTCTTCTGTTTTCTTTTTGCAAGCTACAATTGCAATTAAAACCACAAGGCTTAATAAAATTATTTTTTTCATGTAAATTAATTTATAGGTGATGAATTAGTTTTCTTCTTAATTTTGGGAAATTGATACCTCAGATTTAGCGTAATTGTATTCTTTTGTTTGATAGTGAAATTAGCCGTGTTTTGCCAAAGCGGTTGTTGTAATGACAAGCCTCCGCTGAGCATTTTCCATTTTATATCAAAACCAGCAGTAAGTAATAATAATTTTGTACCTGAAAAATGCTGTATGATGTTCTTGCGCAGGTTTCTGTCCTGAAACTCAAAACGCAACCCCGTATTGGGCAAAAAGGCTATTTTCTTAAAATTATGCTGGTAACTTGCAGATAGCTGATAAGTGTACATACTGCCATACCTCACTTTCTCTTTATTAACCGTGTTGAATTTCATATATACAAACTGAATCAAACTCCAGTTTTTATAACTTAATAAATAAGTTAAAGACATGGGAACGTCAAACGATCTGGATCCGAATGTGAAATTCTGTAATTCGTCCATGGTATTGGCAATATTCTGCCCTGCAGGAAATTCAACTCCGGCACCGATGTTTAATTGATGTCCGAACTGATGTTTTGTATTGCATGCCAGCTTATTGATAATTCTGAAATTGCCAAATAGAGTAATATCATTTAACCCGACAGATTGTTTTTTGTCTGCAGCATATTGATTAACCATAAGCGAATAGGGTAGCATTAATCGCAATTCTACCCAGCTTTTGGGTGAATATCCTATCGTTAGTGTCTGATTAAAAAGGTGGATTCGTTCTACCGCTGATGAAGAATCCAGCATTTTATATTGCTTGTAACTGCTCGAAAGGGCTGCATATGATTGAGGCTCGGAAGAAAGAAAATCACCGGAGAAAACTCCCGGATTACATCCGCATAAATCACAGGCATTTACCTTTACCAACAGCAACAAACCATATAAAAAAGAAATAGTCTTTTTCATGGAAATGTTGTTGAACAGGTTAAAAAAATAAGATTAACCTAGCAACAAGGGGGATGAAATAAGGTTGTGGTATACCCGCTAAAAACAGGGGCATTGTATATGCATGTATTTTGCTGTAGTGCAGCAGATTGAGGTATTTGAAGTACAACAAGATTTAACTGCTGTTTTACCCACTCTACTTCTCTGTATTTGAATGCAGAAGAGAATGGTGCAACAGGATTGTCTTCCGATTTTTTTTCGATTTTTGCCAAGTGACATCTGCCCTCACAACAACTATTTGGTTTGTTCTTGTTGACACAAAATTCACTGGTTATTTTTTTCTGGAAACATTTATATATCAGCAAATAAGTAAGCTGTGGTGAACTGCTGAGCAACATCACTGCACTGAATACTATAGCGGATAAAAATTTCACGGTCTGTTTTCTATTGCAGTATAAGGACGCAGTGTAGCACCAATATAGATTTGTCTCGGACGCCCAATTGGTTCTTTGTTTTCTTTCATTTCTTTCCACTGCGACACCCAACCCGGCAGTCTGCCCAAGGCAAATAAAGCCGTAAACATATCTGTAGGAAAATCTAAAGCATTATAAATAATACCAGAATAAAAGTCAACGTTTGGATAGAGTTTTCTGCTTACAAAATAATCATCATGCAGTGCCGCCTGTTCTAATTCTTTGGCAATAGTCAGTTTTTTGCTAACCACACCCAAATCATTTAAAACCTCATCACAGGATTTTTTGATAATATTCGCTCTAGGGTCAAAGTTTTTATACACGCGGTGTCCAAAGCCCATCAATCTGAAGCCGGAAGCTTTGTCTTTAGCCATGGCTACAAACTTAGCCGTGTCGCCTCCGTCGTTTTCTATGGCTTCCAATTGCTCCAGTACTGCCTGATTGGCTCCACCATGTGCAGAACCCCAAAGAGCATTGATTCCTCCGGCTACCGATGCATAAATATTGGAATTGGCAGAACCCACCATGCGTACCGTTGATGTGGAACAGTTTTGTTCGTGGTCGGCATGTAAAATCAATAATTTATCCATAGCATCCAAGGCTACTGCACTAGCATTTTTGCCAAATGCCATTTGCATGAAATTAGATACATAATCCAAAGATTTGTCATTCTCAACAAAATCCAGCCCTTGATAGTTGCGCATAATCATGCCAACGATTACAGGAAACTTAGCTAATATGTTGATAATCGTTTCTTCCGTTACTTTAGTGGCGTCTTTACCATAGGTTGCAGAAAGGGCTACGGTTGCAGCACTCAGCTGTGCCATGGGGTGTGTGCCTTTCGGCATTGATTTTAACAATTCAAAAATATGCAATGGCACATCAGAATTTTCCTGTAGCTTTCCATTGAATGCTGTTAATTGCACTAATGTTGGCAATTCACCATACAGCAACAAATAAGCGACTTCTGTGAAGCTGGATTTTTCGGCTAAATCGGCTATTTCATAGCCCCTGTAGCGCAGTATGCCCAATTCGCCATCCAAGAACGTAATGGCACTTTTTGTTGCCCCTGTGTTTTTATAACCAAAATCTAAGGTTACTAAACCGGTGTCTTCTCTGAGGTTTGAGATGTCAATACTAGGTTCATTCTCGGTTCCGATAAATACGGCACAGTTTGAGGATTTGCCGTTATAAGCGATAAGCACGTTTTCTTCTGCCATAACATAAAAATGTGAAGCTAAAGTTACAAAAAGATTAGCCATACTACATTAAGATAATATTATTCCGATTATGTAAAAAACCAAACCGGTAATTGGAGCATCCTGAATAATTAAAATCAAACAAGTAAATCGGGATGAAAATGTATTGCATCTGTTCTAATAAAACAAAATGTCGCAAATAAAATATGCAGTTTATTTCTAATATTTAAATTTAAAAAAACAAAAACGCTCGAAACGGCTTATCGGCATAAATTTTGTTGAAAATTAGCAAAAAAATTACCTTATGCTTTTACAACAACTTCCTACACAAGCCGGTTTTGATTTTCTGGCTAAAATTAAAGACATGGCTATTTCGTACGCACCCAAACTGATTGGGGCCATACTGGTTTATCTGATTGGTTCTTTTCTCATTGGTCGCCTTGTCAGCGTATTAAGAAAAATCATGGACAAAAAACAATATGACAAATCGTTGCAGGGCTTTTTGGTTTCACTGGTGAAGGTATTGCTTACCGTCTTATTGTTATTAAGCATTGCAGGTATGATTGGAATAGATATCACCTCTTTTGCTGCTCTTCTTGCCGGTGCCGGCTTAGCATTGGGCACGGCGCTAAATGGCTCTTTGGGCAATTTTGCAGGTGGAGTAATGCTGCTGATATTTAAACCCTTTAAAGTCGGTGATTTAATAGAGGCTCAGTCTGTAGCAGGTACGGTAACGGAAATGGGCGTATTCGCTACTACGATATTAACGGCAGACAATAAGACAGTGATTATACCAAACGGACCCTTATCTACAGGTATTATTACCAATTATACTACCCATGGCAATTTGCGAGTAGATTTGAATATGGCGATAGCACCCTCTCAGGATATAGATAAAGCACGAAAGGTTGCCATTGAGGCCATGCTTAGTCACCCTAAGGTTTTAAAGAATCCTGCGCCGAGTGTCAATGTGGCAAAAGTAGCTGATGGCATGTGTACGTTAGTCTTACAACCCTACACCGTGCAAGCAGATTATTGGGATGTTTACTTTGGAGTACAGGAAATTGTGAAAAAAGCATGGGATGCTCAACAGATAGAAGGACCTACCCCTACCCGAGTTATTATAAACAAATAAGTATAAATGAAATAAAATTCACAATCAGCCGCATCTAAAAGTGCGGCTTTTTTTATTCATCAGAAAGCAAGCCAACGACGTCAATGAATGCTTTTGCTCTTTGAGGACAAGTCTTATATAAGGCAGCATCCAGTTTCTTGTTAAAGTTTTCTAACTCTTGGTCAGAAAAAGAATCATCTTTCATTGCATCTTTCATGGATTTGCGCACAATTTTCATAATAGCTTTTTTAAAGGGATGCAGTTTGTTTATTATGCAGACAGTATCCTGACTTGCCTCTTCGAGCGAATCGCTATTAGCATTAAGACAGGCACAAATTTCATTTGCCATTTTAGTAAATAACTTATCATCACCTGCTTGACAAATAAGATGTGTACCTAAAAAGAAAACAGCGATAAGAAATTTGAAGTTCATACAGCAAAGTTAAACGACTCTTTTGCAAACCAAAATACCCGAAATTACGCATCATTAAATCAAACTAAAGTTTGTAAAATTTGTAGTTTTAATTTAAGGCAGGATAAACAAAAATAAGGTGATAAAATAGTTGATTTCACTTTTTTTCCTCCAACTTTGTAAAGAGGAGGAGTTTAAGGAGGAGGTTTTTGATAAAAAATCAACTATTTTTATATTGAAACGATAAATCCAAACTTAAGTATTAAGTAAAACAAAAACATGCAAACTTACGGCTCATTAACCCATCAGATAGAAACATTCAATCAGCTTATTTTTGGTTGCGGGTTTTATTATTATTGGGCTGATGATCATAAAAGAGCTATGCGCGAAAATAGCAGCGCAAACAAAAACGGGAAAACGCTCGTAATGTATGCTATGTTCGATGTTTGTTATCCTCATACGATTGAACTCTATTTTAAAAAATGTATGGAACATAATCTGCCTAAAGACTATTTTATTCCTGATCACTGGCATATTCCGCCATTGGAAATAGAAAGTATTGATTTCGAAACACAAACAGATATACAAGACGATAATTTGGTAAGGCAATTTACGATGCGACTATACACGAGTTCTTCGTTTTTTGAAGAGCCTTTCTTTCGAATAAAAGCCAAGTCGTTTTATTTTGAGAAAGTAAAATAGGAGGGTAAAATCCTCAAACAAAATAATGTGCCATAATATAAATATTGAATAAGTATTACTATCTTTATTCCAGTCTATTATGAATTTTAAAAAAATACATGGGTAAAATTTTTACAATTTCCTGTTTTTATTTTTTATGTTCTTTAATTGTTTTGTCCGGCACAGCAAAAGCAAATACCTTTGCTGTCTTAGCCAAAGCAGATTCATTCTTTCAAGCCGATTATTATAAACAAGCCTTGGCAATTTATGAAACGGTTTCTGTTGCTGACTATTCAACGAAGCAATTAAGTAACCGCACACAGTGTGAGCTCAGCCTTGGAAAATGTGATGCTGCAGAAACAAATAGTTCTATTTTATTACAAAAAGATTCTTTTAATGCTAAGCTTTATATAATGCGTGCAAAAAGCCTGCTCTGCCAAAACCAGAAACATCCACAGTTTGATTGCATCGTAGCTGATTATAAAAAAGTTGTTTCTCTGCAACTCAATGCCGATGACTACCTGAAATTATTACAACTTCAAATAGCAGCGTTACAGCAATTTATTCAAGATTATAAACTGAAAAAATTAGACTGGACAAATGCAATTACTCAAGATATACTCTACTGCAAGGATTTTTTGGAAAACAGCAACTTTGCAAAACAACAATTCAAAGAACTGATTCCTAAAATAGATGTGCTGAAAAATGCCTATTTAAATTTATTAAACCCACAACCGCTACCATCTAATATGACACATGAATAGTAAGCTGACATATAAAGGATGCTTCTTTTTTATCTTGCTTTTTTTGCAGGTGTTGCCGTTGTGTGCCCAAGTTTATAATAATAATCCGTGCAGTCTGACATATCCCATTTGCGCAGATGGCAACAACAATACCATAGTTATTGGCAGCGGAGACAGCAATGATAATACAGCACCAACTCCCGCATCTTGTACAGGTGGCTCGGGTGGTAATGGCGGTTATGTAACTACACCTGTTACGGGTGGTGATGTATGGGTGTATTACCAGGTACAAAATCCGGTTTCTACATCAGATACTTTAGTGATAGAAACGTTTGCCGGTACTTTAACAGATATTGCTTGCGCAGTTTATAAAGTAAGCAACCCTTGCAATTTTGCAACATACACACAGATAGCCTGTAGCCGAGATAAGTCAGGAACAAACTACATGACAAAAGTGACACTGACTTCCGGTGTTGTACCCGGTGATATTTTGCTGATACGCATGTGGGATGAAAGTGAAAACCAATTGGGTAATTTTAGTTTGGTTGTCAGAACAACAAATACACTGGATGAAATGGATGAACTCAATGGCCTGACGGTATATGCTTCTCCAACGTGCTACCGGGATTTATTTGACAGTGGCGGTCCCTATGTTAATGCTACCACCCAGGGATTTTATGCTAATAATGAAAATTATACCGTTACGTATTGTGGCGAAAAAACGAATGACCATGTGTATTTTTATACCAACTTTATTGACCCTGCTATTTTTCCTACAAATACCATCTATCAGCAACTATTATTAGGCACCTCTGCAACAGGGAATGATTATCTGACTTTTTATGATGGACCGAATACTTCTTCTCCGCAAATAGGTGCTTATACTGGAAACACGCCCAACTATCCGCAGCCCGGCACAATTATTTCCACCGGAAGATGTCTTACTGTTAATTTCAAGTCGGATGCCACGCTTAATACATACGGATTTTGGGCATCTGTTTTATCGATATCGGATAATGTGCTGAACGACTCTTACAATACCTATAGTGTAACATGCGGCAACTCTTTGGTTTATACGGACAACGGAGGTACGGGTACTAATTACCAAGATTTTTCTAATGATGTAAAAGTATATTGCCCGTCTGATAATACAAAAGCTATATGGGCATCTTTTGACCCCAATTCAGAACTGGAAACAAATGCCGATTATTTATATATTTATGATGGCAACAGCACCAACGCTCCATTAATCAATGCCTACACAGGAGGTTTCACCGGAACAGGCTCAAATTTGGCTACTTTTTCTCCTAACGATTTAAACTCTTTAGGCATAATAAAAGCAACAACAAACAATGCTTCCGGATGCCTTACGTTCAAATTCATGTCGGATGGCACTGTAACAAAAGCCGGCTATCGTGCAGATATCAGCTGTGGTGCCAAACGCTTAGTAGATGCTGCCAATTCGGGTAGTACTTGTGGTACAGCCACAAATATAGCACAGGCTACTACTATTACTACAGGGCAGTCTTACACCTATGCCGGATTTAATGTCAACGAATACGGCAATCCCGGAGGAACTACGGCAGGCACGGCAGACCCCTCATTAAACATTGCAGGCTGCACCGATTATTTGGGACAAAATGCCGGAAACAGTGCAAACGATATTACGCGGTTGGAAAATACGATGTGGTTTAAGTTTACCACTCCGTCAGCACCTTGCCCCTCTCTGTCTTTTTATATTAATAATATATCCTGTCAAAATATAAACACATCGTTGAATGGCGGTGCCGGTGCACAATTTATTTTATATAAAAGCAATACCTGTCAAACTGGTGCAAACTGGAATGCCACTAAAGTATATTGTCAGGATAAACTAACACAATCTTCTCCTCCAATCGATCTGGCAAGTATGGTGCAACCCAATTCTACCTATTATATTTTAATAGACGGGTTCACAGGACAGCATTGTAATCTGGATATTAATTTGGCTTGCCCGAGTCTTTTGCCCATTGAATTAGCTTCATTTAAAGCCACGCCAGATGAAGATCATATTCGATTAGACTGGCAGGTTTTGTCGGCGGCCAATGTTGAAAAGTATATTATTGAACGCAGTGAAAATGGAATTGATTTTAGTTATTTATATGAAAAGGCGGCGGTATCAAATCATCAAAATACGATAAACTATACAACGGATGATTATAGTGCAGAAAAAAACAACTTGTATTATTATCGTTTAAAGTCACTGGATTGGGACGGCAAATTTTCTTATTCTTCAGTAGTGTCTGCTATCTTACTGGAAGATGGAAATATGCAAGTCAGCTTATTTCCAAACCCTGCCTCAACAAGTTTGTATGTGCGTTCGCTGGATACTAAATCCAGAACGATTCCCTATACCATTAGTGATATTACCGGAAGGATAATTTCAAGTGGCGATTTGCAAACACTAAAAAACGAAGAGCAAATTCGTATGCTTGACATCAGCCGATTGGAAAAGGGACATTATATATTTTCCTATTTGAATAATGATGGCATACAAGCCATTCAATTTGTAATTGAGTAAATCTATAGACACATTATACAGAACCTACTACATACACTCAGTAAGAGTGTATGTAACGAAAAGAATAATCTTGTTTTCTATAAGTTGTATTTGTTGGCCTCCAGCACTTTTGCTGCTATACGGCGACGTGCTTCTTTTACATTTACCGGTTCATATTTTGTAAAGCGTTTTAAGCCCATTTGCATAATGCGCAATTCATCG
>CAZPBT010000045.1:0-15678 GCA_964584555.1 uncultured Chitinophagales bacterium | reverse complement strand
ACCAACAAAATACAACCGATGCGTGTGTCAGCAGAAGAAGAAGAACTGGGCTTAGACATCACGCAGCACGGCGAATCATATCAGACATTAAGCATAGACCTATAGAAAAACAACTCTTTCTCATTTCATGCTACTTTGGCAAAGGCAGTACACCATGTGCTGCCTTTGCCTTTTATAGTGAAATGTAAATCCTACTTTCATTGACAGGTTTTATAACCATTGATTGAGATAAACTACAATGCTTAACAAAATTGATTTGAGAGTATCAAAATGTGATCTGGACAAAACTATTTTCAGTAAGATGAGGATATATGCTGGTTTCAGAATTATTTCATGTAGCATTAAGCCAATAAACAACTGTTAGGTTTAAGGCGTTTCAATTTAATAATAGTGGTGTAATGGACATTTGTGTAGGTTTTTTATAGACGTATTATTAAGGTGGAAAAATTAGTGAGAAATAAACTAATTTATCCTCTTATTTTTCTTAGCCAGCACTTAACGAATAAGCCAATAATTTTAACTCGTTTAATTCGATAAATAGAGAATGCAATCTGTCATTTAGGAAATAAGCAATTCACATAAAAAAAGCCACCTAAAAGGAGGCTTTTTTATAGGCATTTAGTTTATAAAGATATCCATATCTATGGAGTAACATCACTAGCATTCCTAAGTATGAGTTGTTTTGTGCTGCCATTTAAATTTGCATATCCAACTACTGTTACCGTTCCGGTTGGGTATGTTTGATTTGCAAATTCAGCACTTGGCACCATAGAAGAAGTACGGATAAAAGAAGCAATATTATCCGTAGCATCCGTGAACGTTAATGTTCCAGAATATACACCACTACCTCCTGTAATTGTAACTCCCGTTACTTGAACTAGTTCAGATTCATAGTCATTGAAATTTGATTTGAGTGTTGCAATAGTAACAGTTTGTGGTGTTACAGTTACATTTGAAGCAATTTTAGTAATTTTTGCATTTTGAATAGTTCCGATTTGTAATGAACCATTGCTAAATCTTTGTAAGATATCTGCATTGCCAATCTTAACTTGAACTTGATCACCTTTATTGAAATTAGGACTAGAAGATGCCATACGCACTACTATTCCACCTGTATTATCCTGTATTGTTAAGTTTTGTGCTAAATTATTACTGTCAGCTATTGAAGAAATTACAACACCAGTAATTAAAAGGTCTGAGCCTACAGCTACATTACTGCCTGTGTAGATATTTCTTAATGTAGAAATATCTGCAGCACTATAAACCGTTATTGGATTACATCTTGTACCACCACTAAAATCAAAATCAGAAAGATGTCTGATTGAAAGTTGTTTTGATGAATTATAAACACTATATACACCAACAAAATCACCGTGTCCTGCGGGGACTAATTCATTTGCAAAGAGCGCATAATTACTGGTTCTTACTTCAATTTTTGGATCTGTACCTGGTAAAGAGTCACAAATATTTAGATTACGAGAGAGTGATTGTTGGTTTACAATATCTGCATACGGTTGTCCTACAGCAGCTTCCTCAAATTCAGTATTTTGGATTTTTATTAATCTTGCTTGGTAAGAGTTATTTAATTGAGAGTAAGTAACTACTATCGGAGTAACCGCATTACCTGTTGGGCCTTTTACTATTACTTTGTCTGCCAAATCTGACGGAATATTTCCAACTGCAGGCTGCCCGGTAGAATTGTCAACAAAGCCACCAAGCTGCAAATAGTTGTGATAAGCTCCCAATACCAATCCTTTGCATTTTACATATATTTTTCTTCCTTGAGGAAAATCGGTATACAAATAACTCCTTTCTATCAATACAGGAATACCTGCCGTTCCATCATCAATTACAATTTGTTTGTAAAAGTTGCCGTCTTTATCATCAGCGGTAACTACGCCGCTTATCGTTACGTCATCCGTAATGGTAACCGGCAATCCACTGCTATAGTACTTGCGCAAACTGTCAATCGTAATAGTTGTCAAATTCGGATCCGGAGTATTGCCACTCGGTTCATCATATTTCTCTTTTTTGCAAGAGCTGAGCGTTATGGCTGTAATGGCGACAAACGCTATTAAAAATCTTTTTATCATGGTTGTATTCATTGTTGCTATTTTATTTTTTATGAGTATTTATTTTTTAGAATCTGAATGTTAAGTTGGCATAAAAGTTTATTCCGTAGGCATAGCTGTATTTAGGAGCAAATTTCATCGGGTCTTTTTCTGCATAATCAAATCGCATTTGTTCTCTGCCGCTTACGATGAATTTTTTATTATTCGTAATATTAGATAAACCTGCGTTGATGACTAAATAATATTTATTGGCATACTTGCCTTTCATGTTTTTAAAGGTTGATTTTAATCTCCACGAATAGCCGCCACTCATATCTAATGTCCATTGTCCTTTTGGTGATGTTCTTTCCTGATTGATGATGGAATACCACAAATCAGAGTGATAAGAAACTGCATCGGTGGCATTATCCGTTCGGTGAGTAGGAGCAAAATCGGTATAAATCCAGTCGAAGAAATTCACTCCTGCACCTATATACCAGAATTTTTTACTTCTGTAGAACAGACCCAAATTATAGGCCATTTGTGGCGTGTTAGCCACGTTGAAGTTTTTGCTGTAGATGACTTCTTCTGTTCTTAAACTTGGATTATCATCAGCCGTCATAATACCTTTTTGTCTGCTGGTATATTTATATTGTCCCATAGAGGTAGCAAATGTCAAGCTCAGTCCTTTGTACAATGGAGCTTCCAATGCCAGTTCTCCGCCGTAATGTCTTTTATTAATACCGCTTATCGTGTAATTAATCATGGTATAGATATCGTCGTTAAAATAGACAATGGTGTTGCTTCCGTTTAAAAATTCGGTGTAAAATAATGTAGCTCTCAACTTCAGTTTATTTGAATGTAAGATATAGCCCAGTTCTGCAGAACCGATTTTTTCACTGCCGGGGTTGTAGGTGCTGTTAGTTGTTCGCGGTGAAATGAATACATTATCCCAATAAGGTGCACGTGTGGTATACATACCGTTTGCGTAGATATAATTTTTACCGTTTATTTTTACGGTTACTCCCGCTTTTACACCATAGTCAATATAACTGAATTTTTGAGAAACCCCTTCCGAATTGGTCGGGTTCAATCCGTTTTTAAAATACCCTTCACGCCACTGTTTGGTATATTCCAGTTTGCCGCCAACAAAGAAATCCACATGTTTGAATTTGAATGTAGGTTGTGCCCAAACGGAGGCTACATGTATATTGGATGAATAATTATAGTCATATTTATCGCCTTTGTACACCGCATGATTAGGGTTGTTTAAATCGGAATAAGCTGCACTTGGGTTGGATATTGAATCCGACTCAATATATTCATCCACATCCATATAAAAATCGCCTCCAAGTAAGTCTTTCACTCGTTTGAAATTAATCACTTTCTGAAATTGATAAGATGCACCTGCAGTTAAATCAGCTAGTTTTTTAAAGGTATGATTATAAACAGTATTGAAATTAAGACGTTGGTATTTTTGAACATCTTCACCTAAAATATAATGCGCTCTTTTGCCGGTTACAGATTTAGCGGCATCGCCGTCAATATTTGTTATTGTAACACTTTCTCCATTTTTATTGGCAAAATAGATATCATCCCATTTTACTTGTCTTGTATATTCGCTGTTTTGCCATTGCTCTGCAACCAAGGCTTCCTGCATAGAATCATCCTGATAGCTCGGCAGGTATTTGTAATAGTCAGGTCGAGGGTCATTAGCTTTGTATTTGTCAATTCCGGATAAGGCACGTTCGCCAAATGAATAGCCGACACTTGTTAACAAGTTACCATAGTCGTGTTTCCATTCGTGCGTTAAAATTATAACAGGCTGATGGCGGTATTCTACTCTTGCATTGCGTACTTTGCCATTTTGCAAACCCCAGTTAGGGTTGTAATAATTTGTTCCGGCTAAATCATAGGCTTCCTGAACCACATTAGCGGCTTTGCCTTGTTTTGTGGGCACACCAAATGCAGTTAATGCTAATGAATTATTTCGTTTAAAAAACTTTTCTATAGAAGCGAAATAAGATAGACTTTGCATGTAAGTTCCTTTTACATAGCCTTGTTTTGCCCATCTTCCAAAAACAGATGCAGAAAAACTCCAGCCTTTTTTAGTAATTCCCGAACCCCAGGTAGCACCGCCGCGGATATCATATGTTCTGTTTGAAGCACTAATCGTAATACTGGTTTGTTTGCGTTGTTTGGAGGCCCGCATATCTATTGCATATAAGCCACCGATGTTACCAAAGGCAAATGTGGATGCCCGCATGCCAAAGGAGTTTTCGCGGTTGCGGGTAACATCGTTCAGTCCGGACCACAGATTATATGCTGAAAACCCATTATCAATATATTCAGTTGGGATGCCGTTAACATATGTTTCAAAATAATCGGCATCATATCCTCTGATTTTAAAACGGGAAATACTCCAGGAAAAACTGGCAGCCTGAATAAACGGATCCCTGCCCGCATTCAGTACCGGAGAAACGCCTTGACTATAGCCGCTTTCATCAGAGGTTTCCATGTCTTCTAAAGTTACGGTAGGAACTTCAAGATAGGTGCGTGAGGTATCAGGTACGCCTGCCTGCACTTTTAGTGAATCATCCTCTTGTTTTGAAAAACCCAACAGAAAGCATGTACTCAGTAAGGCAGACAAATAGATGTTTTTATTCATAAAAAAAAAGTTGGTATTGAATTTGATTGTTGCTATGTAAAAGTAAAGATAAAAATAGATATGTGAGTTCTTTTTTACTAAAAATTCACGACAAATAGGGATGAATTAATCAACAAAAATGTACATTTGATTATGAAAATTAAAATGCTATTATGTGCCGGGATTTTGCTAATGATAAATTCTGTTTTTGGACAAAAAACTACTTATAATATTATCGTCGGAGGGTTCTATAATCTGGAGAATTTCTATGATACAATTAATCAACCTGGTGTGGATGATGAGGATTTTACGCCAAACGGCAGTTATCATTATACTGCCGAAATCTTTAAAGATAAAGTAAATCATCTGGCAGAAGTTGTTTCATTAATCGGTACAGACCAGTCGCCGGATGGCTTGGCATTTATGGGTTGTGCAGAGATAGAGAATAAGTCGGTTTTGGAAACACTGGTCAATCATCCTAAGTTAAAATCCAGAAATTATCAGATTGTACATTACAACGGACCGGATTTGAGGGGAGTAGATTGTGGGTTTATTTATAATCCGAAATACTTTAAAGTACTGGAAAGCCAGTCTATAACAGTAGATTTAAAGAAAGTAGTAAATGATTGGCGTCCTACTCGAGATATTTTGTATGTAAAAGGAATATTGGGCAACACAGATACCGTGCATATTTTTGTAAACCACTGGCCATCCAGACGTGGCAGTACGGAAGCTACTGCTCCATTACGCGAATTTGCCGCTGCAATTGACAAACGACTTTCTGATTCTATTATGGCTGTCAATCCGGATGCAAAAATTATTGTAATGGGCGATTTAAATGATAATCCTGATGATCCGAGTATGACAAAAGTTTTGGCTTGTTCTGGCAAGAGAGAGAAAACTAAAGACAAAGGATTTTATAATCCATGGGTAGATTATAGCAAAAAAGGATTGGGTACTTTGGCATTTAACGATAATTGGGGGTTATTTGACCAGGAAGTATTTTCTAAAGGATGGCTGGATAACAAACAGAGTGGTTACTTTTTACACAAAGCCTATATTTTCAAGCGTGATTTTATGGTACAAAAAACAGGAAAATATAAAGATTATCCAAAACGTACTTGGGATTTCAATATTTACAATGCAGGCTATAGCGATCACTTTCCGACCTATGTTGTTTTTCTAAAAGCAGTTACTCCACAATAATCTGTTTAACTGTTTCTGCTTTATCAGATTTTATCTGAAGTAAGTATATCCCTTTTGCCAATTCTCCGGTAGAGATGTCAAATGTTGTATTAAGTGCTGTTTGATTAAATACTGTTCTGCCCAAAATATCGGTAAGCGTTAGCTGATAGGTATCATTATTTTCGGTACGGATATGTAAAATATTTTGTACCGGATTCGGGAAAATTTCTACACTTAAATTTTGTTTTTGTAAAAGTGCAGTTGGCACACAAGATCCCGACAGTCCGTTTGGTCCGAACACTTTTTCCACCCATTCAGGGTGGTCTATATAAGGATTTCTGTTTCCTTGCAAATATTGAACAGCATCGTTTCTGTTACGTTCTTGTGTACCGGGAGGATCGAGCTTATGCCATTTTACACAAAGTTGCAACAGCCAGGATTTAAATCCGGGATATTTATTGCCATCCAGCATATTTCCTGCAATACTGCGGTTTGTCCAGTTTACAATAGAATCTTCATAACGTGTAATGACATACAGATATGCTCTGGCAAAATCACCTTTAAAAGAATCTATAGGTTCAAATACATTTGTATTGCTGTAGTTATAATTGGATGCTGTTTTAGAGGTACCGATTTTGGTGCCGTTATGAGATGTATAAAACGGTGAATTTACATATCCCAATGGCAGGTTGCCTTTTCTGAAATTTACATAATTATCAGAAGGCCAGATAAACATCAAATCAGAATACATGGGATACATATCCGTACCTCCAAACCACGATTTTGGAAATACGTGTTCTTTGTCGTAGCAAAAGCACTCCGTAGAAGAAGATCGTCCTAGACAAAAATCTGCCGGATATTGAAAATTGCAATAATCTGTTCCAAATGGATTTTCAGAACTGTATTTGTCAATAATGGCATTTCCTGTTCCGGTTTCAGAGGGTTTATAATCTGTAGAATTAAAATAATTATCTACTTGCGCATATGGGATAACCGTAGTGTTGGATTTAATTAAGTTATAGAGTTGCGTTTTAAAATTAGCACATGATTTTGTCGTATCCAAACTGTTATAATAAGTACCAGGGACGGCAATGACAGTTGCTATTAAAAAATGCAGACTTATAAGCGTGTATATTTTTCTCATATGATGTAAAGGTACTAAAAATAAAAAAGCCCGACTTTTTTTGTCGGGCTTTTTTATGTTGTTTAATGTCAATTATTCTACTCTGAAAGTAGCAGAAGAAATCTCATTATTGCTGATTAAACTTAATATGTAAATGCCCTTGGATAAGTCTCCAACCGGTATTGTTAATTGTGTTGTTGCATGATTAACAGATGTACTACTTACTTTTCTGCCCATCAAATCAGTAACTTCAAATACAATATCTTTACCGGAAATCCCTGCTTCCAACTTAACCGTAAGATTACCATTAGCAACTACCGGATTTGGATACATGCTAAACTGAGCCGTATTATTTACTCTCACAGCGGTAGCAATGCCGGTTTTAACAGTAGTATTAGCCACTCCGGCATAATTTGGTCCATTCGTACAAGATTTGTTATTAAAGCTGACAACAAGAATTTTGTACACAGTATTTGGAGTAAGTCCTGTTAAGGTAATTGTTGAATCTGTTCCTCTGTAATAAACTTTTGGCGGTGTTGTTCCATTTGATGGTAACGAAGCGTTTACTGCATAAAATGCACTGTCGTGAATAGTAACAAATCCAATGGTAGCACTAGGAGCTGCAGCAACCATCACACTATCAGCATTGGATGGGTTCGTCCATTTTATAGTTATAGTGGTAGCAGTAGAGTCTAATTTGATAATTGACGTATTAGATACTCCACTTGGCTGTACACAATCTGTGCCACTTGCAGTTTTAATGGTTGTATTTGCTATTCCTGAGTAATTTGGTCCATTTGTACAGTTTTTATTATTGAATGTGGCAATCAAGATTTTATATACCGTATTAGGTAATAAGCCTGTTAATGTTACACTT
Source organism: uncultured Chitinophagales bacterium (assembly GCA_964584555.1). Lineage (GTDB taxonomy): Bacteria > Bacteroidota > Bacteroidia > Chitinophagales > JADIYW01 > JADJSS01. The sequence goes on along the minus strand of CAZPBT010000045.1, from coordinate 7,795 downwards.
GAGTCTTTGCCTCTGTAATAAACTATCGGTTGTGTCGTGCCACTTGAAGGTACAGTTGAACCCACAGGATAATATACGCTGTCATGCAAGGTGACAAATCCTATAGTAGTAGTCGGTGCTGCAAAAACCATTACACTGTCAGCATTAGCCGGATTTGTCCATTTAATGCTAATCGTAGTTGTAGTAGAATCCAGTTTTACAATAGATGTTGTAGAAACACCACTTGGTTGAGAACAATCTGTTCCGGCGGCAGTTCTTATCGTGGTAGAGGCTATACCTGCATAATTTGGTCCATTAGTACAGTTTCTGTTGTTAAATGGAACAATCAGAATTTTATATACCGTATTCGTCAGTAAACCGGTTAATGTCAAAGTAGAATCTGTGCCTCTATAGTAAACAATCGGAGGTGTAGTGCCGTTTGAAGGTAAGGTAGAACCTACTGCATAATAAGCACTGTCACGTATGGTTACAAATCCAATAGTAGTTGTAGGAGCTGCTGCAACCATTACACTGTCTGCATTCACAGAATTTGTCCATTTTATAGTGATAGTGTTGGTTGTAGAGTCTACTTTTATGATGGACGTATTAGAAATTCCCGTTGGTTGTACACAATCTTGCAAAGGTGCAGTACCTGTTGTTGTAGTATCAGCTCGCAATGGAGTAGTTCTTAAATAATTAGGACCATAAGAACAGGTATTAAACGGAACAACTGCAAAATAATAACGTGTTCCTGCAACTAATCCTGTAGCTGAAAAAGTAGTTCCTGTGCCCACATACACTACTTTTGATTTAAAGCTGGTGTATTTTATTGAATCGCCAACATTGTAAGCAGTACTGTCTAAAGGATAAGCCACATTAGAGCTCGTACTGATAACGACTACATAGCCTCCTGTCGGAGCTGGAGAAGCTGCTGTGAATTGTCCGGAAATAGTATTGTTATTTACTGTAGTAAATGTCAAGTTGGTTGGTTTTGCAGTTGGCTCTGGACAAGCATCTACAAATGTTTTTGCTGAATCATTAGCCGGAGATGTTGTTTTATAATTTGGTCCGCCAGAGCAACTTGCATTGTTATACGGGAAAACATAAGCATAGTATATGGTATTTGCAACTAAGCCGGTGGCTGTAAATGATGTACTTGTTCCGTTGCTTACAACTTTTCCGGAGCCAATTGCTTGACCCACAGTATAGGCAGTCGCATCGGTAATAGTTGGAGGTGTTGCTACACTATCCACAACAACCAAATAACCGTCAGATGCAGGTGCAGTTCCGGTAAATGAACCGCTTGCGGTAGTTAAGCCTGTTCCTGAAAAAACGACATTCGTTACAGATGCAGCAGGTTCTGTACATGCTGCAACAGAGCTTCCAGTGATGGTAACACTTAAATCATCCACTGCTAATCCATCATCACTACCTGATACGTCGTTTTCCACCCATTTAATCCAAATGTTGGAACCCGGAGAAACTACAAAACCTGAAATAGTGAATGAAATTGCTTTTCTGTTTAAAGCTAAATTACCATCTAAAGGTCCAGCTGCTGTAGCCGAAGTATCAATTGTTAATATACCCAAATCCGGTACTTTTATCCAACCTGAGGCATTTAAAGAATCAACACCGATATTGTAATAAAATGAAGTAGAGTCTAAACGCTTAGCCGGTTTTTGCCCTAATCTCCATTGTTCTGCAGTATAAGCAACAGTCATTCCGGTCATAGACAAAGATGAGTTGTTGTTAAAACGTACTCCATAAGCAGGTTTTACAGAACTTGAACCTACGGTGCCGAGAGCTCTGTCTGTGTGAGTTGCAGGCAAAGTATCGCCAAAACTATACAGCGCACCATTATTCATCATGCCGTAGTTTGCTCTGTAAGTGGGAACTGATGCATACCAGCCCGTCAGGTTGAATGCATTAGCAATACCTGTATCAGAGAGACTGTTAAAATTTTGAGAATAACTTCCGGGTAAAGAAGTAATCGAAATCTGTGCTTTAGTTGCTATAACAACTAAAAAGAACAGACATAAAAGGCTTAGTTTTTTTATCATAAGATGAATTTTATTCGAAATGCAAAATTATTAAATTTTGTTAAATCCATTTGTTAAAAATGGCTTTAATATTAGTATTTTATGTGAATATCTTGTGCTGTTTGTTTATAACTAAGAGTTCAAATTACGAAAACTACTCATTTGAATATTTAATGTTTCAATCATTTCTGTAATTAATCCTTATTTTTAGCAAAGAATGATTAAGTAATATTCGTTATGGCAGATTTTTTTTTAGTAGCCGGTCCTTGTGTAGTAGAAAGTGAAGACTTGTGTTTTTTAGTTGCGGAAAGACTAAAAACAATATGCACATCCTTGAATATTCCATTTATTTTCAAAGCATCTTATAAAAAAGCGAATCGCAGTACATTAAACTCATTTTCTACAATAGGGGAGGATAAAGCTCTTCAAATACTCGCAAATATAAAATCAAAATTGGCTGTTGAAATTTTGACTGATGTACACGAAACTACAGATTGCAATAAAGTAAAAGACATCGTGGATGTAATTCAGATTCCTGCATTTTTGTGCAGGCAAACTGAACTCTTAATCGCTGCAGGAGAAACCGGAAAAACTATCAATATCAAAAAAGGACAATTTGCCGATGCCAATACGATGATTGCTGCTGCCGAAAAAGTGAAATCTACCGGTAATGATAAAGTCTGGATTACTGAACGCGGCAATATGTTTGGCTATCACGATTTAATTGTCGATTTTAGAAATATTGCCCAACTCGTATCGCAAAAAATGACCACCATATTAGACATTACGCATTCGGTGCAACAGCCTAATTCTTCGACAGGAATAACTTTAGGTCAGACACAATACATTGAAACGCTTGCCAAATGCGGTATAGTTTCCGGAGTAAACGGCATTTTCTTAGAAACACACCCTGAACCTGAAAAAGCACTAAGCGATAAACACACGATGCTCGCATTAGACAAAGTGGAAGAGCTGTTGAAAATATTAAAAAACATATATGTCTAAATGGTAAGAATTATATTTGCTATCAGTTTCTTTTTGTTTATCTCTTGCAAAGAATCTTTTAATCAAATTAATTTTGAACAAATTAATAAAAAAATTTCAAAGGATTCAACAATAAACAGTCCAATAGAAATAATGAAGATGTATTATAATCCTCCTCAATTTGAAGAAAACTCTCATGTATTCATAAAAACTGATACTTTGAATAAGGTTATATTTAGAGTAACACTCGAAGAAACGGGAGCAGGAGATGATTCAGAAGCAGGAACCAAAGTGATAATGACAGTTGAAAAATTAGGAAAATTTTGGCAAATAAATGAATTAAAGTTAAATTGGAAATGTCATGAAGGTAGAGGACATACTTCATGGGGAATTTCGATTTGTGATTAGCTGATTTCAAATATAAATACTACAAACGGAATTTTATTCAAAATCCAACATCTATAATTTCAAATTTTATGGCGCAGGGTTCGGGAACTCCAAATGGATATCTTCTATTTTCTGCAAAATATCTGCCGTAAGTTTTATGTTCATGCTGGAAATATTTTCTTTCAACTGCTTTAAATTAGTTGCTCCAATGATATTTGCACTTAAAAATTTTCTGGTATTTACAAAAGTCAAAGCCATTTGCGGCAAAGTTATTCCGGCATCATCAGCCAGCTTCGCATAAGCCTCAACTGCCCGCATGGTATTCGGATGTTTATATCTTCCAAAATAGTTGGGCCATAAAGTGTAGCGACAATTTTCAGGTCGTTTTCCGCTTAAATATTTCCCGCTTAACAATCCGCCTGCTAATGGCGAATAAGCAAGCAAGCCCACTTTTTCACGTATCGACATTTCAGCCAGTCCAATTTCAAAAGTGCGATTCACTAAATTATACGGATTTTGTATAGAAACTATTTTTGGTAAATCATATTGTTGCGCAGTAGTTAAAAATTGCATCATTCCCCAGGGCGTTTCATTGGAAATACCGATGTAACGAATTTTCCCTTGCTCAATAAAACCGGCCAAAATTTCAAGCACATATTTGAAATCGGTAACTGCATCATCAGCATGATGTGTATAACCCAAAGCCCCAAAATAATTGGTTGGTCTTTCCGGCCAGTGCAGCTGATACAAATCGATATAATCGGTTTGCAATCTGGTTAAGCTATCGTTTATTGCGGCAGTAATATGTTCGCTGTTAAACTTAGAACCACCTCGTATGTGCTTAGTTGCAGCACTTGGTCCTGCAATTTTTGTAGCAATTATCAATTCGCTTCTATCTTGATTTTTTAGCCAAGAGCCTATATACTTTTCAGTCAAACCCTGCGTAGCAGGATTGGCGGGAACGGCATACATCTCGGCAGTATCAATAAAATTTATCCCATTTTCTATGGCATAATTAAGTTGTTCATGTGCATCTTGTTCGGTGTTTTGCTGTCCCCATGTCATGGTACCTAAACAAATTTTACTGACACGCACACCGGTATCTGAAAGATGAGTATATTCCATACGTTAAAATTGATAAGTTTGCCCTTCAATAGCTAAAATTGTATTTTCAAATGCTGTTTGTGCTTCTTCCAGCAAAGGTGTTAAATTAGCATATCTGGACGAATAATGACCAATTAAGAGTTGTTTTACTTGTGCTTCTTTTGCTGTCAAACCTGCTTGTAAAGCTGTACTGTGTTTGGTTTCTTCCGCACGCTGCAAGGAGTCGTGCAGAAAAGTAGATTCATGATATAATAAGTCTACACTATGAATTTGGTCAAACATAGCTTCGTTATACATCGTATCGCTGCAAAATGCATAACTCTTAGCAGGATTAGGGTCTGCAGTTACTTCACGGGCAAAAATAGAATTGCCGTCATCATCCAAAATATCCGTATTTCGCTTCAATAGTTTTAAGTCAGCTTTTTGATAACTGCGTCCTTCTAATTTCTCTATCAGCAGTTTTCTTTCCCCTGGTTTTTCTCTGAATAAAAATCCTGTTGTCGGAATTTTATGTCGGAGAGGAATAGTGTGAACGGTAAGGGTATCGTCTTCAAAAATCAGCTGAGGTATTTCTGAATGTGTTTCTATATAATGTAAGTTGTAATTTAATTTTGTGTTGCTGGCTGCTAATTGAATATCAATAATGGCTTTCAAATCTTTGGGAGCATAAATTGTCAAATCCTCTTGCCGTTTTAATAAATTAAAAGTAGTCAGTAAACCTATTAATCCGTAGTAATGGTCGCCGTGTAAATGAGAAATAAAAATATGGTCTATGTTAAACCATTTTACGTTGTATTGCTGAATGCGCATTTGCGTACCTTCTCCGCAGTCAATCAAAAACGTATGATTGCGCATTTGCAAAACCTGAGCCGTTGGATTTCTGCCATGTTCAGATATAGCAGAATTGCAACCAAGTATGGTCAGGGCACAGGTGTTCATAAAAATTATTAAGGATTAAAGAAAATAATTTAGTGCGCTTTTTTCTTTTTGCTCAATGCTTCAATAGCATCATGCTGAGTAGAATAGAGATGAAGCACGTCGTCCAATTTGGAGATTTTAATCAGGCTTTTTACCGTGTCATTCAAACCACAAAGACAGAATTTGCCTTTTTCATCTTTACAAAGACGGTGTCCTATCAATAATGAACTCAATCCTGATGAGTCTACGAATTTCACATTGCCTAGATCTACAATCATATTTTTAAAACCTTCGGCATTTGCCACAACTAATTCCGACTTAAGAACAGGTGCATTTAAGGAAGTCAGTTTATCATCCAGAAGCTCATAGGCTACATAATCAGGCTGTTTGTCGACACTAAATTTCATATCCAATTTTTTACAAAAATAAGATAATTTGCTTAAAAGATTGTCTTTTGAAGGTAAAATGTCAGCATAGATTTATGAGTTCATTCGTATACATCGATATAATGAATCTTAACCATGTATGTTCAAGTTGAACTGGAAAACTATTTTAATAAGGCTAGTATCTCTGCTTTTGTCAATTTCTCCTGAGTACCTGTATGCATGTTTTTAAAACCAATTTTTCCACTCTGTACTTCTTCTTCTCCGATAATACAGACGAAAGGAATTTGTTTTTTATCGCAATAGGTGAATTGCTTGCCCATCTTGGTAGCATCGGGGTAAAGTTCGGCAGCGATTCCATTTTTTCTCAACTCGGCAGTCCATTCCAACGAAGCCTGCAATGTTGATTTACCAAAATTACACACTAAAACTTTGGTAGATGTTTTTTCTGTAGTCAATAAATTCAGCTGTTCAAGAGCAGTATAAATGCGGTCTAAACCTAAAGAAGTGCCCACCGATGGCAAATCTCTGCCTCCGAAATAAGCAATCAGCCCATTATATCTGCCACCACCGCCCAAGGAGCCGATATGCGGAAGATGGGGTAGCTTAATCTCATAAATGGGACCTGTGTAATAATCAAGCCCACGAGCTAATGAAATATCAAAGGTATAGCTAGCAGCAGGCACTTGTAAAACCTGCAAATAATCAAAAATTTCTTCGAGCTCCCTGATGCCTTCTTGTGCAATTTCAACCCCGTAGAGTTCGGTTCTTAAAGCCTCTAACGTAATTTCTTTAGAAATTAAATCATGCAGTTTATGAATGGATTCAATTGGAATATTTTTTTCTGAGAGTTCTTTTTCTACATCTGTCCAAGCCACTTTATCCAGTTTGTCAATTGAAGTACAAACCTCAGAAACATACGTTTTGTCTAAGCCTATATATTCCGTGATGCCGTTCAGAATTTTCCGGTTATTGATTTTAATGAGAAAATCCGGAATATTTAGCGCTGTGAGAATTTCAAAATTGATGGCAATTAATTCTGCTTCTATCAACATAGATTCAGAACCCACACAATCCACATCGCACTGGTAAAACTCCCGGAAACGCCCTTGATGTGGCTGAGGTCTGTCGGCGCGCCAGACGGGTTGTATCTGATAGCGTTTGAAAGGAATGGGTAAATCGGGATGCATGGCTACCATACGCGAAAATGGAACAGTTAAATCATAGTGCAAGGCGGCTTCGTCTTTTGAGCCTGTTTTGTAATTGAGTTTGTAAATAAGTCGGTCGGCTTCGTCGCCGTATTTTCCGGTCAGTACATTCAGATACTCGATAGCCGGGGTCTCCACCGGATCATAGCCGTATTTTTTAAAAACACTGCGCATGAGATGAACGATACGTTCACGTTGCAACATCTGTTCGGGAAGAAAATCTCTCGCACCTTTAAAAACTCTTGCATCAATTTTTGCCATGCTTATCTTTTACAATTATATTTTATATCTACATTAACACTTACACTATTGAATAAATTTGTCTTTTGTTCACTTCGTAATGAATAACCTACTGTTGGAATATATTCAATTGATTGCCTGTGAGAGAACAGAAATGATTTCACCGATTTCTGAATGACAACATTTATCACCCGCCCAAGTGAATCTTTATTGACGGTCATGGAGGTAATGGGGATTTTTTTATCTATACTGCGATAGAAATATTGCATCGTTCCCGGATTCGTAAATTTGGTCGCTGCACTATCTACAAAAAATTTACCATCCCATGCCGGATAATTGATATCACAATTGAGCAAAGGTTCCAGTTCATCCTCCCAGTTCACCGTGTCTATTTTGCGCGTTTCTTGTCTGCCGTTCAAGTACACGGTTTTTTCTTCGCCGCAATTGTTGTGTTTATTATTTGCTAAATCCTCGCGTACATAGGTCAAAATATCAAAATACTTGCCTTTACCTGCGTAATTCGTTGGTTTTTGTGAATTACAGGAAAAAAACA
>CAZPBT010000044.1:0-15744 GCA_964584555.1 uncultured Chitinophagales bacterium | reverse complement strand
AAATGAGAAATCCTTTTAAGTCAAAATCTATAACTTCTGATTTGTAATCGGGCATAAATTTCATACTTAAAAAAATACCGATAAAAGCTATGGGGATATTGATTAAAAACACCCAATGCCACGACAAATATTCTACCAAGTATCCACCGACCAACGGCCCGAGCACCGGTCCAATCAAAGCAGGAATAATGGCATAATTCATCGCTACCATGAGTTCATTTTTTCTAAATGTTTTGATTAACGCCAGCTTGCCTACCGGTGTCATTAAACTTCCTCCTACACCTTTGATAACTCTGGCAATTACTAAAAATGTGAGATTTTGTGAAAGTGAACAAAGGACAGAACCCAAAGCAAAATAATCAGAGCAAAAATAAAGACTTTTTTTGTGCCAAACTTATCTGCTAAATAACCGGATACCGGCATAAATAAAGCTAATGTCAGAACATAGCTTACAATGGCATTTTGCATATTGAGAGGCGACTCATGCAGATCTTTGGCAATAGCCGGCAAAGAGGTATTAAGAATTGTTGAATCCAGCATTTGCATAAAAATGGCAATTGCTAGAATGACTGGCATTATCTTTTTAACGTCTTCTTCTTTCAACAAATCAGCTTTCATTTATTTAATATTTTTTCTACAAATTCTGAAACCTTTATAAGAAACTCACTAATTGTTATTTAATGTCATTTATGTCGTCCTAGTGAGAGTTTGCAAAACAACTAATTAATATAAATTATTCCACAAAATATAAAGAATCAAAATGTATCACAAAGGTAATTTTAAATTATTCTTCATAAACTTTATTCATCCAGCTATTGCATCTAAAAAATTTTGTGGTGGTACAAAATAGTTGCAACCAGTTTTAGCCGTCACGAAATCGAGCAACTTATCGTAGTGTCCATTTTCATCAGCCATTATCATTTGTTTTAAAGTAGCGACCATATTTTCAGGGTTTGCTATAAATCCAACAAACAGGGTACCATGTTCTATTGCATTTCCAAATGCTCTGTTTTGTCGCAACATTTTAATTTCCTCTCCATTTATAATAAGCTTGGCTTTTACATTGTGTGCATATGGTTTCTTTTTATCGTCTGGAATTTCAATATCATCCATTTTAGTTCGCCCTATCACGTTTTCTTGTTCTGCAGTACCAATTGCATTCCATTTAGCTTGTTTGTCAATATATTTTTGTACAGTCAAAAATGAGCCACCTTTGTATTTGCCATCATCAACCAAAATAGATTCGAACCGGAGATTACCTTGAGGATTTTCCGTACCATCTACAAAGTCAATCAAATCACGGTTGTCTAAATATTTATAGCCTTGAATATCGTCAATAGCAACGGCTATTTCACCAAAAAATTCAATCAGATATTTAGCCGCTTGAAAATTTAAATCCAAGCGGGAGGATTTAACCATTATGAATATGTCGCCAGCCGTACTTGGGAAATGTCTGTCGCCATTTTTCATTTCTTCAAATGGTTTTAAGCCATTGGGCAATTCATTATTTGGAAATAAAATCTGCCAAGCATTGGCAGAAAATCCTGTTGTAATGGTCAAACCACAAGTATCATCTTTTTGGTTGATTGATTTCTGAACATTGGCAATACTTGCAATGGCTTTGGTCACTGCTTCTTGTTCAATATTTTTTTTTAAAACCAGGGTAAGATATTCGGCATGACTGGTAGGATTGGAAATAACTCCGGGCTGTGCAAATTCACATAAATTCATTACTGTTAAATTTATACATTATAATTATTTTTTAATTTTACATACATAGAAAAATAGACTTAAAGTAGTAAACGAGTTTTTAGTAATTTCAAGTAATTTAATTAAAAATTCTACCTATTTAAGCATTTATTTTTAGCAACAAAATTAAAATACATTTTACATAATATCATTATTAAATATACTTTTTATTTATATTTATTATATAGTTTATTTTTACTTAATTAGAAATAATATATTCCATATATGCATGAAGCCGCCCCAATGGGGCGGCTTCATGTTTCTCTGGAAATGAAAATTATTTTTTCAAAGCGTCTTTTGCTCCAGCTTTTGCGCCTTCAGCAGCTCCTTTTACTACGTCACCTGCTTTAGTAGCAGCATCTTTAGTAGCAGCAGCAGCATCTTGTGCAGCATCTTTAACTGTACCGGCAGCTGTTGAAGCAGCATCTTTAGTTGCATCTACAACTGTTCCTGCAGCATTAGCTACTGAATCTCCGGCAGCAGCCATTGCATCACCGGCATTGTCAACAGCTGTTTCAACAGCAGTTTCTTCTGTTTGACCTTCTTCAGGTGCTTTTTCTTTACATGCTTGAACTCCTACAAATAATGTAGCAGCAGCGAAAATCACGAATAATTTTTTCATTTTTGGTTGTTTTAATTGGATGTAAAAATAAGGTTTATTGAGAATCTAAGAAATAAAATTTTGTTAAAAAGATTAAATAAAAAAAAGCCGTCATATGACGGCTTTTATTGTTTTACAACACTAAATTATTTAGCTGTAGAATCTACAGTTGTTGTAGTTGTAGTTGTAGTTGTAACTGTTGAGTCACCAGCTGGAGCTGCTACAGTAGCATCAGTAACTGTAGTTTCTGTTGTTGTTGTTTCTTCAGTTTGAGCTGCTTCTTCTTTTGGTTTGCAAGCTACGAATGTTGTAGCTACTGCGAATACTACGAATAATTTTTTCATTTTTGGTTGTTTTAAAATTAATTTAAGAATGATGCAAAGGTATATAGTTCTAATGAATGTTGTATTACTTAGTTTATTAAATGAATATTAACAATTCAGTACTAAATCTTGCTTTAATCTTCCCAGCCTTTTGTACGTTCTACGGCTTTTTTCCAACCTTTTATCCATTTTTCGCGCTTTTCTTCTTTCATTTTAGGGTGAAATTCAGCACTAATGCCTGAATTATGTACTAATTTTTCTTTGACATAAAATCCAACTCCTAAGCCGGCCAGATATGCCGCACCTAAAGCCGTAGTTTCTATTACCTTAGGTCTTTTAACTACAACATCCAGTATATCGGATTGAAACTGCATCAGCGTATTATTTGCACTGGCACCGCCATCTACATTTAATGCTATTAGCTTGATACCTGAATCTTTTTCCATCACCTCCAGAATATCCAGCGTCTGATAGGCCAGAGATTCCAAAGTAGCACGTATTAAATGCGCTTTAGTCGTTCCTCTGGTAAGTCCAAATATACCGCCACGGGCATACATATCCCAGTAGGGTGCTCCCAGACCCGCAAAAGCCGGAACGACATAAACACCGCCTGTGTCTTCTACTTTCATAGCATAATACTCCGAATCGGGAGCAGTATCAATAATTTTCAAGCCATCACGCAGCCATTGTATTGCTGCACCTGCTACAAAAACACTGCCTTCCAGTGCATATTCTACCTTATTGTCGATGCCCCAGGCTATCGTAGTAAGCAAGCCGGAATGCGACACTACTCGCTCCGTTCCGGTATTCATCAGCATAAAACAACCTGTGCCATAGGTATTTTTAGCCATGCCGGGTTCAAAACACAATTGTCCGAAGAGTGCACTTTGCTGATCACCTGCCACACCGGCAATGGGTATTTTCATATCAAAAAAGACTTCTTCATCGGTATAACCAAAAATACCTGATGACGGCTTTACTTCCGGAAGCATTTTTTCAGGAACATCCAACTCATGCAGCAGTTTTTCATCCCATTTTAAGTCTTTAATGTTATACAATAAAGTACGAGATGCATTACTGTAATCAGTGGCATGTACTTTTCCTTTTGTTAATTTCCACATCAGCCAGGTATCAACGGTACCGAAGCACAATCTGTTCTCATGCGCTTTTTGCCTCGCTCCTTCTACGTTATTTAATATCCAGTTGATTTTAGTGCCTGAAAAATAGGCATCTATTACCAGCCCTGTATTTTCTTTCACATAATCAGACAGCCCTCTCCTCTTTAGTTCATCGCATAAAGCGGCCGTGCGTTTGTCTTGCCATACTATCGCATTGTAAATTGGATTACCCGTTTCTTTATCCCATACTACTGTAGTCTCTCGCTGATTTGTAATGCCGATAGCTGCAATTTCTGCCGCATGAATATTAGCTTTTGCCACCACTTCACGGGCTACTTCTATTTGTGTTTGCCATATTTCATTAGGATTGTGCTCTACCCACCCCGGTTGTGGAAATAGTTGTGTAAATTCTTTTTGTGCCGTAGCAATACTGTTGCCCTGACTGTCAAACAAAATAGCTCTTGAGCTGGTGGTACCCTGATCCAGGGCTAGGATATATTTTTTTTGCATAGAAGTTGTAAAGTGCTAATATACTAAAGTAATAAAAAATTTCAACTGTTAAATAAAAGCAATAATAACTAATATATATAATTTAATAAATTAACACCAATTTAGGCTCTTATCCATATATTATCTTATCTGAAAGTCATCACTATTTACAAAAAAAATCATACCTTTGCGCCTCAAAAATCACTTAAAGTGCATATTTCCGACATAAAACTAATTTCAGGAAGAGCTACGGATTATCTTGCCAATAAAATAGCGGACAGCTATGGACAGGATTTGACTCCTGTGGAAGTGTTGCAATTCAGTGACGGAGAATTTGAGCCGGTTATAAAAGACAGTGTTCGAGGAGCCTTTGTGTTTATTATGCAGAGTACATTTGCTCCTGCTGATAATTTAATGGAGTTATTACTATTGCTGGATGCGGCAAAAAGAGCCTCGGCCGGTTATTTAGTTGCCGTAATTCCTTATTTTGGTTTGGCACGGCAAGACAGAAAAGACAAACCCCGTGTTGCCATTGGCGCAAAGTTGGCAGCCAACTTGATTACTGCAGCCGGAGCGCAACGCATTATGACTATGGATTTGCATGCACCGCAAATTCAAGGATTTTTTGATATCCCAGTTGATCACCTAGATGCATCTGCCATCTTTTATCCCTATGTAAAACAATTAAATTTAGACGATTTAATTTTTGCATCACCGGATGTGGGCAGTACCAAAAGAGCACGTGACTATGCTATGCACTTTGGTGCAGAGTTGGTCATCTGTGATAAGCACCGCAGTAAACATAACGAGATTGAATCCATGCGGTTAATTGGTGATGTTACTGATAAAAATGTCATTTTGGTTGATGATTTAATTGACACCGGTGGAACGCTGTGTACTGCTGCCAATTTGATAATGGAAAAGGGTGCCAAAAGTGTAAGAGCCTTAATCACCCACCCGGTCTTATCCGGAAATGCTTATGAAAAAATCGAAAATTCTTCATTAGTTGAGTTAGTCACTTGTGATACGATTCCGTTAAAAATGGATAAATCAAGCAAGATAAAAACATTGTCGGTAGCGGACTTATTTGCCCGTGCTATCCGAAATGCCCACGAATACAAATCAATTAATTCCTTATTTATTAAAAACAAAAAGTAATTTTTTATGCAAACCATTACCATTAGCGGAAAAGCTAGAGCGCATGTTGGCAAAAGAGCCACAAAAGACGATCGTAATGCAGGTTTAATTCCTTGCGTTATGTATGCCGGAAACGAGGTGGTACATTTCACTACTGACCTTTCAGCATTGAGAGGAGTGTTGTACACCCCAAATTTTTACAAAGTACTTGTTGATATAGACGGTACTACGCACGAATCTATTCTTAAAGATGTTCAAGTGCATCCTGTTACAGAAAAAGTATTACATGTTGACTTTTTCAAACTTATTCCGGGAGCAAAAATCATCACAGACATTCCCGTAAAAATCGTAGGGACAGCACAAGGTGTTCGCGAGGGTGGAAAAATGTTGGTGAAAGTGCGTAAACTGAAAGTAAAAGCTACACCTGAAACATTGAAAGATTTTATTGATGTGGATGTAACACCATTGAAATTGGGTCAGTCAATAAAAATTAAAGATTTGCCTGCACAAGGATTTGATATTTTAAACTCACCATCAATTCCAATTGCATCAGTTGAGATACCAAGAGCATTGAAAAGTGCTGCAACAGAAGCTGCTAAAACAGCTGCATCTACTAAGAAATAATCTTACTGAAGATATGCTAGCAACAGCCGCCCTACGGGCGGCTGTTTTTACTTTGGCATTTTCCAAAAAATGGGAATACTAGTTTGTTTATCCCTTTTATGATTTTTAGATAGTTACTTAAATAGATATGGGATATCTTACTAAAATTCAACTTATCAAAAGAGCTTTCTGCGAGCAGTAGTTTGTGAACTTTCCTGCTTCTCTGGCACAAGCTATTGAGTTTTGACAAAGGCGAAGAGGTTTGAGCGCTTGATTGTTGTCCTCCAAAATTTAGTCTTACATAGGAGTAACAGTGCCACTTCATTCCAGACAGTCATTTACATGGTAGTGGAAAACCAAACTAACTCTGACTATGCAGTGGCTCAATGGATGACACATTAATCAAAACGAAGGGTAAAAAATACCATGAACGGGCTGGAATCATGACACTCTTAGCCGAGCATTTCATACTAACTTCGTGTGAGGACAGAGGTTTTTGCAAATTTCCTTATCCTTATCAGTAAAGACAAACAATGGCAATACGACAGAGATACATGTTTTAGTACATCATTTACCAACAACATTGACGCGAAGGTTACAAAACGTACAATTTCCTATACATTCCGATATGGTTTAGGACATATATAGCCAAACAAAGTAAAAAAGGCTGCCTGAAATGGCAGCCTCTTACATTTATAGTTAATTGAAGATTATTTTTTATCGTTTGTTGTAGTCGCTTTTTTAACTGTTGTTTTTGTTGTTGTTTTAGTAGGTGTTTTAGTAGACGCCTTAGTTCCTGTTGATTTTACTGTGCTTTTAGTTGTAGTTTTTACAGGAGTTTTAGCCGTTGTTTTCGCAGTAGTTTTAGCAGTGGTAGCTGTAGTTTTACTGTCTGTTTTTACGATTGGTGTAGAAACAGGTGCCGGAGCAGGTGTAGGTATGATAGAAGTTGGTTCAGTAGTTGTTGTAGGAGCTTCTACAGTTCCACTGATGCGAATTACGGTTGGAGAGTTTTTACCATTGTGGTTAATCGTTACAGTTTTTGAGAATGGTCCAACTCTGTGTGTATCATAATGAACAGACACTTCCGATTTTTGACCCGGCATTACAGGCTCTTTAGAATAATTTGGAACTGTACAGCCACAAGAACCGTGAGCTTCGCTGATGATTAATGGAGTTTTCCCAGTATTTGTGAAAACGAATTTTCTTGTTCCGTCTGCATCTTGTTTGATAGTGCCGTAATCGATAGCATCTTTTTCAAATTTCATTTCAGGTGCATTCGGATCCGGTGCAACTGCCGACGGAACTGTTTCATTTTGAGCAAATACACCTAATGTACCTGCAAACATGGATAAAGCTAAAAGAATTTTTTTCATGGTAGTAAAAATTTATTTTGTTGAATTATTTTTGATGGTTCAAAATTAATACCATTTTCCAATGTTGTTTAAGCTTTGGGGAATTTTAAGTATAGTTTAACAATTTGAACGTTATTATCAAAAACTAAGTATCTTTGAAGCATGCGAAATACAGTATTTTTAAGTTTATTTCTTCTCTTTTCAATCTATAATACACAAGCTGAAATAGGCGTATTAATTGGCGCACGCGCCGGAATGAATATGGCTCATTTAAGAAAATACAGTCCACCTGCTAATTATAAAAAAGCCATGTTGCTCGGTTCTGATATGGCTGCACAAATTAGAATTGATTTCAATAAATACATTGGATTACAAACAGAAATTGAATTTTCTCAAAAAGGACAAGCCTGGAAGATGAAACAAGACTCTGCAAAATATTATGCAAAAACGGTCATCAATTATATTCAGTTCCCCATTTTAGCAGCTGCACATTTCGGCAATGAAAAATACAGGGGTGTTATTTTGTTAGGGCCCTATATTTCATATTGGTCCGGAGGATATACACAGTCATCTACTCATATTGATCATACAACTCAAAGTGAACGTGACAATAAACACACGTATACTGCAGATGATAACCGATTGGATGTAGGAATTGTGTCAGGACTTGGTGCTGATTTTAAACTTGGAAATGGATGGCTGGAATTGGCAATTAGACATAATGCAGGTTTTTTGCCCACTGTCAAAAAATCATCTGCATTACCCAAGCTCTATAATTGCAATATGAGTTTTAGTTTGGGTTATTATTTTGATGTGATATCAAACAGAAAAATAAAAGAATAATTATGCCAGCTTAACTTTCTTGTCTAAATAAACGTCTTGTATTGCATTCAGTAATTGTACACCTGTTTTCATTTCTTTTTGAAATGCCTTTCTTCCTGAAATCAAGCCCATACCTCCTGCTCTTTTATTAATAATTGCAGTTTCTACAGCTTCGGCTAGGTCAGTTTGTCCTTTGCTTTCACCACCTGAATTTATTAATCCGGCTCTGCCCATATAACAATTTGCCACTTGATAACGCGCTAAATCAATCGGATGGTCTGTTGTCAACTCATCGTACACTTTTTTATGCGTTTTGCCGAATTTAATTGCATTATAACCACCATTGTTAGTCGGTAATTTTTGTTTAATGATATCGGCTTGAATAGTAACTCCCAAATGATTGGCTTGTGCCGTTAAATCTGCTGAAGTATGATAGTCGACATTACCCACTTTAAATTCCGGATTTCTTAAATAACACCATAAAATAGTAGCCATACCCAATTGATGGGCATGTTCAAATGCCTGTGCTACTTCTACAATCTGACGTTTGCTTTCGGGTGAACCAAAATAAATCGTAGCTCCAACGGCAACTGCACCCATTTCCCATGCTGATTTAATTGTGCCAAACATAATCTGATCGAACGAATTAGGATAAGAAATAAATTCGTTGTGATTTATTTTCACTATAAACGGAATTTTGTGGGCGTATTTTCGGGCAACAGACCCAAGTACGCCATAAGTTGAAGCTACGGCATTACAACCGCCTTCTATAGCTAATTTTACTATATTTTCCGAATCAAAATAGATGGGATTAGGCGCAAAACTTGCTCCTGCACTGTGCTCTATTCCTTGATCGACCGGTAAAATAGATACATATCCTGAGTTGGCTAAGCGTCCGTTGCCAAATAACTGTTGCAAACTGCGCAATACTTGTGGACTGCGGTTACTGTTAATCCATACTTTGTCAACAAAATCTTTGCTGGGTGTATGCAGACTTTTTTTATCTATTGTTTTGCATTCGTGTTCCAGTAGAAATTCAGCTCTTTGTTCGCCTAATAAATCCGAATAGTTCATTTTTAGATTTTTTTACGGTGCAAAGATAAGCATTTGCGAAATAGTTACCTGCAAAATTCATTTTTTTAGTTTACAATGAACCAATTTTTTACTTTTATATCGAAAAAAGAACTTTGTAATATGCTCACCCGTCATTTATTTAATCTTGATTTTTTAGCTGCCGATAATTTTGATTATATAGTCACTGATTTAACAGAAAATCCAACTCCAAAAGATAAGTTACCGGTTGTGATAACACCAAATGTAGATTTGACGGTGCATTTGAATAAAAATAAAAGACTGCTGCATGCACTTCAGCATTCTCGCTATATTCTACCGGATGGATTTCCCATCATATTATTTTCAAAATTATTGGGCAGACCACTAAAGAAGCGACTTGCCGGGAGTGATCTGTTTCCTGAAATATGGGAAGCAGTAAAAAATAAAAAACAACGAGCATTTTTTATAGCACCACATGAAAAAGTGAAAACTATTTTAGAAAAAGAGTATGCTGATGCCCAATTTTATATACCACCATTTTTTACAGAAACTGAAGAAAATGCTGAGCAGCAAGCTCAACTTATTTTACCATTACTATTACAGCATCAGCCACAACATATTTTTTTAGGATTGCGTTATCCTAAGCAAGAAATGCTGATTCTCAATCTGTATGAGAAGATTGAAGTTTATAATAATTCAAAACCTCAGCAAGAACAAATTATTATGCCCATTTTTTACAATCTCGGAGCTTCGTATGAGTTTTACTGTGGTTTGAAAAAGCGTGCTCCAAAAGTATGGCAACAATACCATTTAGAATGGTTTTACCGATTTTTATCTGAGCCTAAACGTACTTTTAAACGCTATTTTTGGGATGATTTGTATATTTTGATTTTGTTTTTCAAAGAATTATCCAATAAAAATCCGGTTAAAAATTAACGCAGAGATGCATCTGCATTTCTGATTTTATCCAAAATATGATTTATGGTATGCATTTCTTCTTGAGTAAGCATATCATATCTTCTGTTCATCACATGAGTAATCTCTTCATCAATTTTTGACAATAACAAAAGTCCTTTTTCAGTAATATTAATGAGCACCTCGCGCCTGTTTGATGGGTTTATCTCTCTGGATGTCAATCCTTTAACGCGAAGTTTTTCAACTAATCGTGTAGCATTTGACATTTTGTCCAGCATACGAGATGTAATATCATTCAAGTTCATAGCATTTGGATTAGAGCCTCTCAGTATTCTCAGTACGTTATATTGCTGCATGGAAATTCCATAATTTCTGAAAAAACGAGTGCTTCTGCCACATATAAAACTTGAAGTAAAAATTACGTTTAGTTCAGTTTTAATTTCCAAACTGGAAAATGATTTTACCCTAATTTCCTCTTCTAAAGACTTCATTAATAAAACTGTTTTAATTTAAAAATAAATTGTTCGTTAGGTTAATTATAGTTAGTTGATTAATTGTAGCGAATATTAATGCCTTATTTTATCCAGTATCAGATTTAGTTGTTCTAATTCTTCGTGATTTACCTGCTTAAAAACATCTTCCAGAAAATGATTAATTTTTTCGTCTAATTCTGTCACTATTTGCATACCAGAATCAGTAACGACAATATTTACTTCTCTCCTGCTTTGCGGATTAATTGTCCTGCTCACCCATTTTTTTTCTTCCAGTTTATCAATAATACGTGTTGCATTAGAATTTCGGTCTATCATACGTTGTGCTATATCAATTAATTTGAGACCAAACGGATATTGACCTTTAAGAATTCTTAAAACATTAAACTGCTGAATAGATAAGTCGTATTTTTTAAAAAATTGCATTTGGTTATGCTCTAACCAAGAGTTAGTAAACATACAATTTATTATAGATTTATGATATATATTTTCAAACTTCTTAGTTTTTGTTTCTTTCTCAATTGTCATAACAGCTATGCTTTAGTTGTCGGGTTGCTAAAATTAATTGGTATAGCAACCTGTTCATTATCCTTGATTTCGCCATTCATTTGTTCAAATTTGCGCACATTATCCACCAAAGCCCCCATTAAACGTTTAGCATGCTGAGGTGTCAGTATGATTCTTGATTTTACTTTTGCTTTAGGTACGCCCGGAGCTACTCTGATAAAGTCAATGACAAACTCCTGATTGGAATGTGTAATAATGGCTAAATTGGAATATTCTCCTTCGGCAATATCCTCCGGCAATTCAATGTTAATTTGATTTTGATTATTTTCCATACAAATATTGTAAGTAATTTAATTACAATGCTAATATAAAAAAAGCTGCCAAAATTGGCAGCTTTTTGATGTTAAAATAATTTAAACTATTCTTCAGTATCTTCTATCATGGCTTTTTTAGCCATCATGCGTTCATATTCGCGTTTTGAAGCCACTGTTATATCCTGAAATTCTTTCACTCCCGTACCTGCCGGAATTTTATGTCCGACAATAACATTTTCTTTCAACCCGCGCATTAAGTCTTTAGCGCCGTTAATGGCTGCCTGATTTAATACTTTTGTTGTTTCCTGGAATGATGCGGCAGATATCCAGCTATGTGTACCTAAAGAAGCTTTTGTAATACCCTGCAATACAGGCTCTGCCGTAGCTGGTACAGCGTCACGGAATTCAACCGGTTTTCTGTCATTACGTTTTAAAAATGAATTTTCTTCACGCACCTGACGCATGGTAACAATCTGACCTGCTGATAAAGTATCCGAATCACCGGCATCTGTAATTACTTTTTTGTCAAAAATATAGTCGTTTTGTTCAATGAAATCAAATTTGTCAACTACTTCTCCTTCCAGGAATTTTGTGTCCCCGGCATCATTAACCAATACATCACTCATCATTTGGCGAACAATTACTTCAATATGCTTATCGTTGATTTTCACCCCTTGTAAGCGGTAAACTTCCTGAATTTCATTTACCAAGTAAGCTTGTAATGCGGAAGGTCCTTTAATTTTCAAGATATCACTTGGTGTTATTGCACCATCAGACAATGGCATACCCGCTTTTACAAAGTCGCCATCTTGTACCAAGATATGTTTTGTCAATGGCACCAGATATTTTTTCTGTACACCATCTTTGGATGTAATTGTTACTTCACGGTTACCGCGTTTGATTTTGCCGAAAGTAACTTGCCCGTCAATTTCAGAAACTTTAGCCGGATTAGAAGGGTTACGGGCTTCGAATAATTCCTGAACACGAGGAAGACCACCCGTGATGTCACGTACTTTACTCAAAATACGAGGAATTTTAACGATGATAGTTCCCGGATTTATAGATTGTCCATCTTCTACCACAATATGCGCACCTACGGGAATTGAGTAAGAATACAAATCTTTGTCTTTCTCATCTGTGATAATAATAGCAGGAGATTTTTTCTTATCTCTTGATTCTATGGTTACTTTTTCACGGTGACCAGTTTGTTCATCTAATTCTTCACGGTAAGTGATACCTTCAATGACATGTTCAAATTTAATTTTACCCTTAAACTCTGAAATAATTACGTTGTTGAACGGATCCCAAGAGCATAATAGGTCTCCTTTCTTCACTTTTTGTCCGTTTTTCACGTTCATTATAGCTCCATAAGGAATATTATTCGTAATCAATACACGATCAGTTCCATCTTCAAGGATATTGATTTCACCGGTTCTACCGATAACTACTAAACGTACTTCACCGTCTTCTCCTTCTTGTTTAACTGTTTTTACAGAGTCAAACTCAAGTTTACCGTCAAATTTTGCCGGCATCTGTGATTCAGAAGCAATATTGGCTGCTGTACCACCCGTGTGGAATGTACGTAAGGTAAGCTGTGTTCCAGGTTCACCGATAGACTGAGCGGCAATAATACCCACTACATCTCCAAACTGAGCGGTGCGGTTATTTGTCAGGTTGCGACCATAGCATTTTGAACAAACACCTCTGCGCATTTCACAAGTTAACACTGAACGAATTTCTACACTTTCAATTGGCGAATCTTCGATTTTCTGAGCTTTAACTTCATCTATCATCTCCCCTTCTTTCACAATCACTTCACCTGTAAGCGGATGAATGACATCCAACAAAGCAGTTCTGCCTGTGATTCTTTCAGAAAGTGATTCAATAATCTCTTCATTCTCTTTAAGAGCAAATGTATTTAAACCTCTTAATGTTCCGCAATCTTCACCGTTTATGACAACATCTTGCGCCACGTCCACCAAACGACGAGTCAAATAACCCGCATCTGCTGTTTTCAAAGCCGTATCTGCCAAACCTTTACGAGCACCGTGTGTAGAAATGAAGTATTCCAATACGTTCAATCCGTCTTTAAAGTTAGAAAGAATAGGGTTTTCAATAATCTCGCCACCAGTAGAACCGGATTTACGCGGTTTTGCCATCAATCCACGAATACCGGCGAGCTGTTTAATTTGTTGCTGAGAACCCCTTGCGCCTGAGTGCAACATCATATACACGGAGTTGAATCCCTGACGGTGAGTAGAAATTTCTTTCATCAAACTATCCGTAATACGGGTGTCTACACGTGTCCAGATGTCAATAATCTGGTTATAACGTTCGTTATTGGTAATTAAACCCATATTATAGTTAGCCCAAACTTCATCCACTTCTTCAGAAGCATCAGTCAATAGTTTAGATTTGATATTTGGTATGATTAAGTCATCAATATTAAATGACAATCCACCTTTGAATGCCTGACGGTAACCTAATTCTTTGATATCATCTAGAAATTTAACTGTCGTAGGAATATCAGTACTGGCTAATACATCACCAATTACATTTTTTAAGCTCTTTTTAGAAAGTAACTCATTTACATAAGAACATTGAGGAGGTACTACTTCATTAAATATCAGACGACCTACCGTAGTTTCTATCAGTTTCATCACCGGTTTGCCATTTTCCAACACTCTTACACGGCATTTAACATATGCGTGTAAGTCCACTTGTCCTTCATTTAAGGCAATAATGGCTTCTTCGGCTGAATAAAATACCTTGCCTTCCCCTTTCACTTTATCATCACCCATGGTTTTCTTACCTTTAGTAAGATAGTATAAACCTAAAACCATGTCTTGAGATGGAATAGTGATCGGCGTGCCATTTTGAGGGTTAAGGATATTATGCGAAGCCAGCATTAAAATTTGAGCTTCCAAAATTGCAGCATTGCTCAACGGTACATGCACTGCCATTTGGTCACCGTCAAAGTCGGCATTGAATGCCGTGGTAACCAATGGGTGAAGCTGAATGGCTTTACCTTCAATTAATTTAGGCTGGAAAGCCTGAATAGACAAGCGGTGTAATGTCGGGGCACGGTTTAGCATAACCGGATGTCCTTTCATTACATTTTCCAAAATATCCCAAACAACGGCTTCTTTTTTATCAACTAATTTCTTCGCCGATTTCACCGTTTTTACAATACCTCTTTCCAGTAATTTTCTGATAATAAACGGTTTGAACAGCTCAGCTGCCATATCTTTTGGTAAGCCACATTCGTGCAATTTCAATTCAGGCCCCACTACGATAACCGAACGTCCGGAGTAGTCAACACGTTTACCTAACAAATTCTGACGGAAACGACCTTGTTTTCCTTTTAAAACATCAGAAAGTGATTTCAAAGCACGTCCACCTTCTGCTTTTACTGCATTGGATTTCCGTGAGTTATCAAACAAAGAGTCAACTGCTTCTTGAAGCATACGTTTTTCATTTCGTAAGATAACTTCAGGCGCTTTGATTTCGATAAGACGTTTCAAACGATTGTTTCTGATAATGACACGACGATATAAATCATTCAAGTCAGAAGATGCAAATCGTCCTCCATCCAATGGAACTAACGGGCGCAATTCAGGTGGAACAACAGGAAGATATTGTACTATCATCCATTCCGGACGATTTTCTACGTGCTCATTGGCTTCGCGGAATGCTTCCACCACGCTCAAGCGTTTTAATGCTTCAGATTTACGTTGCTGAGAAGTTTCGTTAGATGCTTTATGACGCAATTCTGCAGATAATTTTGTCAGTTCTATTCTTGATAACAGGTCACGCAAAGCTTCGCCACCCATTTTGGCAATAAATTTATTCGGATCATCATCAGACAAAAGCTGATTATCTTTTGGCAATGCATCCAAAATATCGAGATATTCTTCTTCTGTAATTAAATCCAGATATTTAGTTGTTTTCTTTTCACCGTTTACAGTAACACCGTCTTCTGTAATGCCCGGCTGAATAACAGCGTATCTCTCGTAATAAACGATAGTTTCCACATTTTTAGAAGACAAGCCTAAAATATAACCTATTTTATTAGGTAAAGATTTGAAATACCAAATGTGAACAACCGGAACTACCAATTTGATATGTCCCATTCGCTCACGGCGAACTTTCTTTTCTGTAACTTCTACGCCGCAACGGTCACACACAATTCCTTTGTAGCGGATTCTTTTATATTTGCCGCAAAAACATTCATAATCTTTTGTTGGCCCAAAAATGTGGAAACTAT
>CAZPBT010000043.1:0-16275 GCA_964584555.1 uncultured Chitinophagales bacterium | reverse complement strand
ATTGGATTTAAACAGAAGGGAAGAATCAATGAGCGACTTGCAACATGCACTAAAATTAGACAGCACAGTAAGCTCAGCCTGGTACAATCTGGGCAACTGGTATGCCCGCGGAAATGATTTTTCACGAGCTATTACTTATTACGAAAAGTCAGTTTCATTAGACAGCACACAATTGCAGGCTTATAACAATATGGGTAATTGTTATGCCGTTACACAACAATTTGACAAGGCTATTTTACAATATAAAAAAGTACTTTCGCTTCAGCCCGACAATCCGGATGCTTTGCGAAATTTATCCATTGCCGAAAAACAATTGGGAAAATAAGTGCAACGATAAGACTGTTATCTTTTTTCTTTCACCCTATCAGGATTATCTCTTAAAAAAGCCTCCCAACCTGAGTAGCGTTTGCCGTCTTTCGGGATGCCTATCAATGAAAAATGATGGCATACCGCAACTGCCAAACCATCTGTGGCATCAAGCTGTTTGGGCAGTGCATCCGTTTTCAGGATATGTCCTAACATGGCTGCCACCTGCTCTTTAGCTGCATTTCCGTTACCTGTTATACTTTGTTTTATTTTCTTAGGAGAATATTCCTGAATAGGAATTTTTTTGCTTAAAGCGGCCGCTATCGCCATGCCTTGCGCCCTACCCAGTTTTAACATCGATTGCACATTTTTAGCATAAAAAGGAGCTTCAATAGCCAAAATATGGGGTTTGTATGTCTTTATGATTTCAGATACTTCGTCAAAAATCTTGGCTAAACGGTCATAATGATCGTCGTATTTCTCGGTATAGATACTGCCGATGGCAGCCAGCTCTAAATGCACTCCATCCGAAATGATAATGCCGTATCCGGTTATCTGTGTTCCCGGGTCAATGCCCAATATTATTTTTTTGCTCAATGCCACTTTGTAAAGTTATATCTTTGCCCGACTAATGCAACGTGTACTCCAAAATAAATTGCTCAACAGACTTTTGAAAGCTCTGATATTCGTACTGCTTTTTTGGGCTTTATACGTGCAGGTATTCAAAAACGAGAAACTTAATTTTGTCATTCATCATTTTCAGCAACAATTTTCAGGCAATTATCTGTTGCTGATACTTGTCTTGCTGTTGATGTTGCTGAACTGGGGCATAGAAACGGCGAAATGGAAATATTTGATAAACAAATGGCACGAACTTTCCTGGCTGAGTGCAATTGAAGGTATTTTGTTTGGCATTACTTTTTCCATGTTTACACCAAATCGCGTAGGAGAATTTGGCGGCAGAGTATGGGCGCTGAAAACAGACCGGATTACTGCTATCGTATCTACACTGATTGGCAGCTATGCCCAGTTGGTGGTCAATATTTGTTTAGGGGCAATTGCATTTACCATCTATATTTTAAGCCTTCCTCACGAACCTTTTTATTTAAAATTAATTTTGTGCTTTCTGCTCATCTTAGTGGTAATACTAACGCATCTCACTTTATATAATATAGATTTTGTCAGCACTAAATTTTCACGAATAAAAATATTCAGCAAAATCAGTAATTACACTGAAGTGATAAATAAGTACGAAGCAAGAGACATCTTTTATCTCGAAGTATTATCCGTATTCCGGTTTTTTATTTATTCCATTCAGTTTATTTTATTACTGCATTTCTTTGGCATCGCTATACCTTTAGCAAAAGGTTTGATAACAACAGCCACCATCTTTTTTTTGCAAACCATCAATCCGTTCTCCGTTGATTTATTGGATATCGGGTTCAGGGGAAATGTAGCGGTTTACTTTTTAAGCTCATTTACAAATAATGAATTGGGCATTTTAGCTGCCACACTATGCCTGTGGCTCATTAATTTGGTTTTGCCGGCCATTATTGGCGGATTTGCCGCCCTGCAATTTAAATTTCTGAGAGAGGAATAAATTTATTTAAATGTTTATCTTTAGCGATTAAAATTCTTAGTATGTCAAACGAAACAGGCTTATTAGACGATGATATTTTAAAAGCTGATTCAACCACTTATCTGGCTGATGCAGTAAAAGGACATCCAAAGCAATTAATATTATTGTTTTTTACCGAAATGTGGGAGCGTTTCTCTTTTTACGGCATGCGTGCACTTTTGGTATTATTTATGGTTCACCAATTGAAATATGCTGACGCAAAAGCCAACTTAATTTACGGTACATACACTGCACTGGTTTATTTGATGCCATTATTTGGCGGTATAGCCGCCGACAAAATTTTAGGCT
The DNA here is from genome assembly GCA_964584555.1 of uncultured Chitinophagales bacterium. Lineage (GTDB taxonomy): Bacteria > Bacteroidota > Bacteroidia > Chitinophagales > JADIYW01 > JADJSS01. The sequence goes on along the minus strand of CAZPBT010000043.1, from coordinate 14,042 downwards.
ACCGGAGAGCCATCTTGTTAGGTGGATTTTTGATGGCATGCGGACATCTTATTTTAGCCATACCTACGGAATGGTCATTCTTTGCAGGAATGGCATTTCTGATTTCAGGAAATGGATTTTTTAAACCGAATATCTCCAGTATAGTCGGTAAAATGTATCGCCCCGGAGATCCGCGCAGAGACGGAGCATTTTCTATCTTCTATATGGGGGTTAATCTTGGAGCATTCTTTGGTGGCTTATTATGTGGTTATGTAGGCGAAAATATTAACTGGCATTATGGCTTTGGCTTAGCCGGTATTTTTATGATTATTGGATTAATTACCTTTAGCATTGGTCAAAAATCATTAGGCGATTTAGGACTTACCCCTGTAAAAGAGGATGGCACAAGAGTGGAAATGCCGAAACAAGCACTGGTTGTATTAGCTTCCTTCTTAATTATTCCCATTTTTATCTGGCTATTCAACAATTACACCATCATGGGAAAAATCATGTTCCCAATCTGCATTATTGCAACAATAGTGATGCTGATAATTGCCTTTCAGCAAGATGTAGTGTGGAGAAACAGAATGATTACAGCCATCATATTGGTGGCATTTTCAGTTTTATTCTGGGCCTTTTATGAGCAGGGTGGCGGTTCACTTAATTTATATACCGAACGTAATGTAAATACCCTTGGCTTGGGTGCAGCTGCCCTAAATAATTCTATCAATCCCTTTTATATCATTCTTTTGAGTTTCCCATTCGCTTGGATGTGGTATAATTTGGCAAAAAAAGACAAAGAACCCTCAGATCCTATGAAGTTCTCTTTGGCTTTCTTGCAATTAGGTCTTGGTTTCTTTATATTTGTAATAGGAGCAAAACTGGCTTTTAATGGTACAGTAAGCTTTTTCTGGTATGCGCTGGGATATTTGTTACTCACTACAGGTGAGCTTTGTTTATCACCAATTGGATTATCTATGATCACCAAATTATCCCCTCCTAAATTTACCGGTATGATGATGGGATTCTGGTTTTTAGCTTCAGCATTAGGGCAGCATTTAGCCGGCTGGATTGGCACATTAATGGCAATACCACATGAAGGAGATACAGCGTCAATTGATAAAGTTGCCTCACTTGCCATTTACAGCGGAGTCTTTATGAAAATATTTTATGTAGCATTAGGAGGATGTTTGGTATTATTATTGTTGGTACCTACATTAAAGCGCTGGGTAGGTGGCGCAAAATAGAATATGAAAGGAAAGATTTTTACCATAGCGGGCATAGTTTTGATTTTCGGATATTTTATGTGGGATTCAATGAATGATCCAATAAAAAATCCTGGAGCTGTGGTATTATCCGGAAACGATACCTTAGGACGTGACTGGAGTGCCGCCGCTGATGCTAAGGAAAAAGCTGCTAATGAAAAAAACCAGGCTAATGTTGCAGAATCCGGTCCTTCTTCGGCTGCTGCATCTAAAGATTTATTAAACGGGCAGAATCCATACCAGACTGAAAGATATACACCTAATTACCAAACGATGCAGTCTGCAGATGGACGTACAATTATAACCGGAAATGAGCAGCAAGAAGAAAATCCCGAAGACCGGTATAAATCCAGACATGAGCTGGAAAAGGGTACAACAAACACTTCTCTGGAAGAAAACCCCTACTATACACCATACGGTAATCCTTATGGCAATAATCCTGAACAACAGAACCAGCCAGTACAGCCGTATTAGTTGATTTTCGTATCTTTATGTAATGAAATTCAGCATTCCGCAAGTTTCATTTGTAGAACTGTTTAATCAACATGACTCAAATGAAAACATCCCTGACGATTACAATACGGGAGCATCCGGTTTTTCGCCTTTTTTGCGTGGTCCATATTCATCCATGTATGTTCACCAACCCTGGACTATACGACAGTATGCAGGTTTTTCAACAGCCGAAGCTTCTAATGCATTTTATAAACGCAACTTAGCACAAGGACAAAAAGGCTTATCTGTCGCTTTTGATTTGGCTACTCACCGCGGGTATGATTCCGACCATGAGCGCGTTTTTGGCGATGTAGGCAAAGCCGGTGTAGCTATTGATACCGTGGAAGACATGAAGATATTATTCAACGAAATCCCATTGGATAAAATATCTGTATCTATGACCATGAATGGGGCGGTTTTGCCCATCATGGCATTTTATATCGTTGCCGCTGAAGAACAAGGTATTGACAAAGCATTGCTGAGCGGAACCATACAAAATGATATTCTGAAAGAATTTATGGTGCGCAATACCTATATTTATCCACCTGAATCCTCCATGAAAATTATCTCGGATATTTTTGCTTATACCAGCAAATATATGCCCAAATTCAATTCCATTTCTATCAGCGGCTACCACATGCAAGAAGCAGGAGCTACACCAGAAATAGAACTTGCCTATACGCTGGCTGACGGTTTGGAGTATATACGCACCGGATTACAAGCAGGCTTGAAAATTGATGATTTTGCACCACGCTTATCATTTTTTTGGGCCATTGGCATGGAGCATTTTAAAGAGATAGCCAAAATGCGCGCTGCCAGAGTTTTATGGACGAAAATTGTCGCACAGTTTAATCCGGCTTCAGCAAAAAGTTTAGCGTTACGCACGCACTGCCAAACCAGCGGTTGGAGCTTAACTGAACAAGATCCATTCAACAATATCACCCGCACTTGTATAGAAGCACTCTCTGCGGCATTAGGTGGCACACAATCATTGCATACCAATTCTTTTGATGAAGCGATTGCTTTGCCTACTGACTTTTCTGCTAAAATAGCCCGCAATACGCAGCTCTATCTGCAACAGGAAACAGGAATCTGTAATACCGTTGACCCTTGGGCGGGCAGTGATTATGTAGAACAACTGACCCGGGAAATTGCAGAAAAGGCCTGGGCATTGATTGAAGAAGTAGAAAGTCATGGTGGTATGACGAAGGCAATAATTGCAGGCATTCCAAAAATGCGTATCGAAGAAGCCGCCGCTAAAAAACAGGCCCGTATTGACAGCAGGCAAGATATTATTGTTGGTGTAAATGCCTTCCAGACAGATGCCATTGCTGAGTTCGAGATTTTGGAAGTGAATAACGATGAAGTGCGGGCAGCTCAAATTGAACGGCTTCAAAGAATAAAAACAAACAGAGATACGATAGCAGTAGAAGCGTGTTTGCAGAAGATAAAAGAAGCGGCACGTACAGGAAATTACAATTTATTAGCATGTTGTGTGGAAGCCGCCAGAGCCAGGGCTACACTTGGTGAGATTTCTGCTGTATTAGAGGATGTTTACGGAAGACATAAAGCACGTATACAAACCATATCAAACGTTTACGCACAAGCTATACAAATGAATGATGAATTTTTGAAAGCCCGACATCTCTCCGATCGGTTTGCCGAAAAATATGGACGACGCCCGCGTATTTTAGTGGCAAAAATTGGGCAAGACGGTCACGACAGAGGTGCTAAAGTTATAGCCACCGGATTTGCCGATTTGGGATTTGATGTAGATATCGGGCCATTATTTCAGACACCAAAAGAAGTGGCTTGGCAGGCAGCAGAGAATGATGTACACCTCGTAGGTGTCTCTTCTTTGGCGGCAGGACATAAGACCTTAATTCCACAATTACTAGCAGAATTGAAGAAGATAGGCCGTGAAGATATTAAAGTGATTTGCGGGGGTGTTATTCCTCGTCAGGACTATGATTTCTTGTACGATGCCGGAGTGATGGGCATCTACGGCCCGGGCACGGTATTGGCAAAAGCCGCTATTGAGATTTTGGAAAAGATAAGCGGATAAATTATTTTTTGACCTCGTAGGTTGATTTACTAAATTTTCCATTGACCTTGATTTTATTGAGATTTGAGTTGTATAATTTAATTTATGACCTCGTAGGTTGGCATAACGAAACCTTAATCTGCTTTCCGTTTTAATGGTCGTACCTTTGCACCTCACTTAAAAACAAAAAATGGAAGGATTCAGAGCATTAGGTTTAAGTGAGGAAATATTAATTGCATTAGAGAAAAAAGGTTTTGAGCAACCTACTCCCATTCAAGAACAAACTATTCCGTTACTTTTAAAAGGTAACAACGATATAGTGGGTCAGGCTCAAACCGGAACAGGTAAAACTGCCGCATTTGGCTTGCCTATCATCGAAAGATTTGACCCGACACAAAAGTCGGTTCAGGCACTTATCCTCACACCTACAAGAGAACTGGCACTGCAAGTTGCCGAAGAAATCAGAGCCTATAAAGGTTCTAAACGTATATGGATTACCACCGTATATGGTGGCGCACCGATAGGTCGCCAAATGAGCGAGCTGGAAAAAGGAGCGCATATCGTAGTGGGCACTCCCGGTCGTGTAATCGACCTTATTGAACGCCGCAAACTTATACTCGAAAATGTTCGCTACGTCGTGCTGGATGAAGCCGATGAAATGCTGAACATGGGCTTTATTGACGATGTGGAATTAATCCTGAAATCGTGTTATCCCGAAAGACGTATGTTGTTATTTTCAGCAACCATGCCTTCACGCATTTTGCAGTTGGCGAAGCGTTATATGGGCAATTACGATTTGGTTCAAATCCAGAAACAGGAAATTACCAATATCAACATTGAGCAGTCGTATTTTGAAGTGCCTGAGCGCGATAAGTTTGATGCTTTATGCCGGATTTTAGATGTGGAAGAAGATTTTTACGGTATTATTTTCTGCAATACCAAAGCAGAAGTAGTGGAAATATCGAACCACCTGAACGAGAAAGGCTATACGGCAGATGCCCTGCACGGCGACATTCAGCAAAACCTGAGAGAGAAGATTGTGAAGTCGTTTAAAAGCAATAAATACGGCGTGTTGGTGGCTACGGATGTGGCAGCCCGCGGAATTGACATTCAGGATTTGACTCATGTCATCAACTATGGTTTGCCTCAAGACCCTGAAAGTTATGTACACCGTATTGGTCGTACCGGACGTGCCGGAAAAACCGGAAAAGCGATATTAATTATTGACCCGTCTGAAAGAAGAAAGCTGGTCTTTATCCAAAAAATTAATAAGACACATTTAGAAAAGGGCAAATTGCCGGATGCCTTTGAGATGGTGAAAATCAAAAAACGCCGCATCAAGGATGAAGTAGAAACGATTATTGCTACACAGCACCAGGAGGACTATTTGTCGTATGCGATGGAATTATTGCAAGACAATGAAGCTAAAGATGTAGTGGCATCGTTGCTAAAACACTTTGTAAAAGACGAGTTGAATCCGAAAGCGTACAAGCAAATTAAGGAAAGTAAAGCTTCGGATGATTTGCGCAAACAGAATGTAAAATTGTTTTATGCCAAAGGCAGAAAAGACAATATTACACCGCGCATTATCTTAGATACATTGAAAAAGGACACGGGCATCGACAGCCGCAAAATAAATGATATCCGTATTATGGATGCGTTCTCCTTCTTTGTTACCAATGGTGAGGATGCCGAATTTATTTTATCTTTTTACAAGAAAGACAAATCCCGCAAAATGCCGCTTGTAGAGCGAGCGAGAGAAAGGAGATAAAACATATCATCAATCTAATAATCTTTTAAACCGGCGAATTTACATAGCGCCGGTTTTTTTAGTTTTATAAAATAACAAATTATAACATACATCGTGTTATAATTACTCTAATTTTACAGAAAAAACAGTATCAAAAGAATCAGCCTATCAACCAGTTGCTTTTATATCGTCACACTGCTGATTGTTTGTTTACTATTTCAATATTATAAGCACTCCACTATATTAGAATTAAACTGGTTATTAAAACCGACAGTCATATTTTTAAGAGTTTTCACAGGGGATTCTTTACCCTATTTAGATACACTGAGTGCTTACAAATTTAACAGCTACCCTATCGTTATCAATAAAACCTGTTCGGGAATATTATTTATGCTTTCCCTGCTTTGTTTCCTAACAATAACATATATAAATAGACATCAAAACTTCATAGACAAACTTTCGAGTTACCTCATCATTTTATTTCATGCATATATCGCCACCATAGTGATTAATGCAATGAGAATAGTATGTAGTCTGGCATTTTATAAAGCAGGAGCTGTCTTCCTGTTATTCAGACATTATTATGCTCATGAGTTATTAGGTATTTTCTTTTTTATAAGCTATCTATTTTTTCTCCAATTCTTTATCAATAAAAAAAACAAGCATGAATACATTTAGAAAACCGATATGGCTGCTATTAAGTATTACGTTTCCTCAAACAATACTATTGTTACTATGGATTAGTTCTTATAAAATAATACATACCTTACTTTCTGATGATAATATTCAATACTGGATAGATTATGGATTAGCCTTGATAATACCCTATATTTTACTTTCCGGATTATCAATATACTTGATTAGAAGAAAAAAAGACATCCCTGTTATTGTAATTTTCCCTGTTATAGCCTATTATGTTGCATTTTTATTTGTATTTCTAAAAGACTGTAATCAACTCATACCTTTTAGTATTCCCAGCTGGATGTTTTTTGATGGAGATTTAATCCTGTTTACGTTTAGTCTTATTATGCCTATCATAGCTTGTGCCATTTTTATGCTCATCAGTTTTTTTTCACCACGTGAAGAAAATTACGCAAAAATAAGTGTCAATTTAATAATTGCAATCAGCATACCTTTATTGTGCTACATCTTAATAAGGATACTGGATAATAAATTTGGATTTGCAGATTTTTTCTTCGTGATATTTATTACTGGCACGATTCTCTTTTTCTTCTTTTTGCTCCGATTTATTTATTTATTAGTTTTAAAGAAAGGCAGTCTGGGCGTACAATCCAGAATAATTATGAATTTAATATTCGCCTTATGCTTACCCATTTTAGGGTTATTAGTTAACCAAGGCAATTTCAAATCATATGATTTTACGGGATCAAAAGGCGGTATATTTGGTGATTTTTCGTCTGCATGGTTTTATATATTAACTGTAATAAATTATATTTTTCTGTCTCTTCCCTCCTCTAAAAACTTAGCCATAAATAAAATTACATTTTTTTTAAGGTCAATTACATTCATCTTTACCGTATATTTTTTCATTATTTTCTTACCCTATTTACCGCTAAGTATATTAGCAATCATTTCATTTGGCTTGGGCTTTTTGATGCTCACTCCTATAATTCTGATGGTGCTTCACACTTCAATTTTACATGAACAATTTCATGAACTTAAAACATTAAATGAAAAACCACTAAAATTATTTTTATCAGGATTTATCGTTATTCCGATGATTCTTTTTATTTCATTCTCTTATGACAAATATACCTTGACTAAAGCTATGAATTATGCTTTTAATCAAACAGATAAATGCGAAATATCTATTTCAAGCAAATCCATAAAATCCGCATTAAGTCATATAAAAGCCAATAAAAGCAATATGCGCAATGAAATATTTGAAGATGGAGAAAGAACACCCTACTTAAGTTTCTTTTACAATTGGATGGTACTGAACAATCTGACTTTAAGTGATGATAAGATAAATACATTGTCACGTATTTATTTGGGTAGCGATAAGGATGCAGAAAAAAAACAACATAATTCAAATCTGTTTAATGCAAACAATGTTATAAGCAGTGCGAAATGCGCGCAAATAAATTCAACGACAAAGTATGAAGGCAACCATTATGTGAGTGAAGCAGAGGTAATTATCAGTAATACAAATTTTGAATTATTTAACAATGAATATATCGGTAGCTTTCATCTTCCAACCGGATGCTATATTTCTGATTTCTATCTAGACATAGATGGCAAGAAAGAGAAAGGCATTCTGGCTGAGAAGAAAACAGCAAGCTGGATTTTTAATCAAATTGTACATACAAGAAAAGATCCGGCGATATTAACCTATTCTGATATGAACATGCTAAATCTGAGAGTATTTCCTGTTGAAAAAAATGAATCGAGGAAAGTATATATTACTATAATTCACGACAACCCATTTGCATTACAGATAGACTCTGTAATCCATAATTTAGGAGATGCTTCTATTAAATTACAAACAGGTTCAACTAAAATCTCAGAGTCTAACGCTGTAGTTTTTATCCCGTCTGACTATAAATTAAGATTGCCTTTAGAAAAGAGAAATACTTACTTGCACCTTTTTATAGACTATTCTACAAATACAAGATATACTTTTAATGAAATTGAGGGGCTATTACAGGATTTAGCAGAAGAATCTAAATCGGCTGTACAAGATGCTAAAATAACACTTGTAAATTATAACTGTAAAACTTACACTTATCGCAAGTATAAAGAAGAAAAACCTGAAATGAAACATCAAGGTGGTTTTTTTCTGGAACGTGCACTGGATACTGAATTAAAAGAAAACTATTTTAAGCACAGTAATTTATGCCCTATCATCATTGCCGTTACGAATGATATAGACAACCCAATTTATACTAAAACAAATAACGCATTTGACATCTATTGTCCTGAAGTTCAAGAGTTCTATCTTGCCAACACAGAGTCTTATGGCATTTTTGCAGAAAAGCACCTTTCAAATAATATGTTCTTCCGATTGACGAATCAGATCGACACAACTACACATTCAGTTAGGGTTTATAAAATGAGAAACCAAAATTATTACCTGCAAGATAATTCAGAGGCTAATTACATATTAAAAACTGAAAAATTTGAATTTGATACTACGATTACAGATAAATACCAAATAGCACATGAACTGCTAGCAGGAACTTTAACAGATTTTTCTGACAAGAACTGGATAGACAACATAAAGTATAGTTTCAAAACAGGCATCTTAACACCAAACACGAGCTATATTTCTGTTGAGAATCAGGCACAAAAAGACGCACTCTATGCCAAGCAGAAACGGGTATTGAACGCAGATAAAAACTTAGATTTAGAAGAAAAAGAAGTAGAGGTTAGTCAATCTATGTCAGAACCCGACTGGTATTTCTTTGCCATAATTATTGGTATGTTTTCATATTATTTTTACAGAAAAGAAAAAACGGCGTTACGGTTAAAATTCATGATAAAGCCAAATAACAATTGAATTTGGTAACAACTCTTTATATTCAAAACACAGACATAAATTTCTTGAGAGCTTCATTTTTATCTGCTGCAAAATGCACCGCCGAAGAAACAGCTATGCCGTGAATGCCTGATTTCATTAATATTCCAACATCGTCTATACTAATACCGCCAATGGCAATTACAGGCAATTGAATGCCTACATTTTTTATTTCATTTAGTATCTTTTCATAGCCACTCAAGCCCAAAACCGGACTTAAATTTTGTTTTGTTTGCGTAAAACGATAGGGTCCCAAGCCCACGTAATCAGCTCCGGCAGCAAGGAGTTGTACGATATCTTCAAATGTATTTGCCGTGCCTCCGATGATTTTATCTTTTCCCAAAAACATTCGCGCTTCCGATACGGGCATATCTGTTTTTCCCAAATGCACACCGTCGGCATTTATCGTTTTGCATATTTCTACAGCATCATTAATGATTAATTTCGTACCCGTAGATTGACAAATTTCACTTACGGATTTAGCGATCTCCAAATATTCATCTTGTGTCTTGTTTTTAACGCGAAGCTGAATCCACTCAACACCATATTCACAAGCTAATTTTGCTTGTTCTGCATGCGTATAGCCTTCTATATCTTGGGTGAGGTAATGAAAACGGGAAATATACATGGTATTAATGATAACCTAAATTGGTCGGATTGCTGGTTATATATTTTAAGGTAAACGCCTTTGCCAATTCACAAGCATGATGTATAGTATTGCCTTGTGCCATGCCGGCAGACAACGCCGACGACAACACACAACCGGTGCCGTGCTTTTGCAAATTCGTGATTTCAGCCGGATGCAGAATATCCAGTTGCTTGTTTATCCATATCATATCGGTGCCGGGCGTTTCTATGTTATGCCCGCCTTTGAGATAAACATGAGTATATTGAGCCAGTTTTTGCGCACCTGCAATGACATCATTTTCTTTGCTCAAAGGCTGTACTTCATTCCAGTTCGGAGTAATCATAAACACGGTATCAAGTATGAATTTCAGGTCTTTTTTTGTTATTTTTTGTTTGAAATTGAAGCCTGAGCCGGATCGCAAAATCGGGTCCCATATAATTTTAATGTTCTCATTTTTTTCCAATAAAAATTTCAGCAGCTTAATCAGCATAGTGCTGTCTTTTATCAAACCTATTTTAACCCAATTAATTTTATATGCTTTAAATAAAGGCTGTAGTTGCTTTTTTATTTTTGAAAAGGAGAGCCAGTGTACATCGTAAAAATGCGTATCGTGCTGATACGTAATGCAGGTAGTGGCAGCAAGGCCATACACACCCATTTGCTGAAATGTTTTTACATCAGACAGTACACCTGCACCGCCACAGGGGTCGTAGCCGGCAATTGACAACACAAAAGGCTTGGATTTCATAGCTTAAAGTAAAACATTATTTTTTATTTTTCTAAATGATTCGACAGCCGTTACCGGGTTTTTCCATAGGGCACCCAACAAACCAAAATGCAGAAAGCCCATCTTCTTTGCCTCTATTATTGTAGTTACATCTATGCCTCCTACTGCATAAATTGTTGTTTGGTTTTGATACTTTATGAGCTCATCTTGCAATGCAACTTTATCCCATTCTACGACATGATTTTCTTTGGAAATACTCGGAAAAACAGGACTTACTATCACATGATTATTGTTCATACAATGAGTTTTTATTTCCTCAAGCGTATGGGCAGAAACTGAAGTGATTTTATTATTATCGTGCAACCATATCCGAACTTTATCGTTGTATAGTGTGTTCTTCTGAAGAATATCTCGGGTAAAATGATAGCCTGCCAAATCAAATTCTTTGGTAATAATGAGCGAAGTGGTGATGATTTTGGGATAATATTTTTCGGGAATGGTTTCGATATAATCCACTAAAGAAAAATCATCTAAAGCGGGTTTACGCACATACAAAAAATCTGCACCGTCGTCCAATAGCTGAGCAATCAAACTGATTTCGTCAGGAATATTTTCTTCGGGCGTGTAGATAATAAAACTCATGTAATGAAAGCAGTATAGAAGAACCAAACAATCTTATTGGAAAATCAACTTTTATATTACTAATTCTTGAAAATAACTAGCACTAAGGCACAACTCCGTTGCCGTAAACTTTGGCTTTCGATTTCTTTTTAGACTTTGTAGGGTCGCTCGGATTTTTCATTTGCTGTTTTCTGCGAGCTTCTATTTCCTTCCAGTTATTATATTTATCATTCGGGCATCCCACACCTTTATCACAAGAAATTACGGTATAAGATAAGCTGAATGCCAAAAGTAAGTAAGACAGTTTTCTTTTCATCTTTTAAAGATAGAAAATAATTTAAAAAAAACAATCAGACAATAATTGCCGTTGCTTCTATCTCTACGAGCAAATCTTTATTTATCAAAGCTGAAATTTGGTACATACTTGTAGCCGGTTTGATATGGCCGAAAAACTCTTCGTGTGCTTTTGCAATTTTCTCCCATTTTGTAATGTCTGTACAAAATATTCGGGTACGTACGATTGAATTTAAATCAGTACCAAAATGATGCATGATGGTCTGAAATTTCCCTAAGATAAATTTGGTTTGTAAATATTCATCGTGCAAGCCCACAACTTCGCCCTCAGAAGTGGCCGTTGTTCCCGAAATTTCAATCACATTACCGCGTCTGACTGCTCTGGAATAACCGACAATCGGTTCCCAGTATACGCCCTCTAAAAAATGTTCTGTCTTATCCATTTTGATTTAATAATAGTTGTAAAGTTTTTTCAATGTCCGAATACGAATATCCTTTTTGATATGCAAAATTAATCAATTTCTGCTTGATGTTTTCTTTATTTGTGCGAGAGAGCATTTCCGATTTTTTTTTGAGCATTGTATAAAGCACATCATCATATCCGTCAGCTTCTATACCCTTTACTGCTTCCTGAATTAAGTCATTAGTTATCTGTCTGATTTTCAGTTCCCGGATAATTTTTTCTTTACCCCATTTCTTTAATTTGTGTTTACCTCGGGCAAATGCATGTGCAAAACGTGCATCATCAAAGAAATTATTTTCGAGAAGATGTGCTGTCACGATTTCTGTTTTGTCATTATCGGCACCCAGTTCTTTCAGTTTACTTACAATTTCATTTGAGCATCTTTCCCGAAAGGCACAAAATGATTCCAGTTTTTGGATATACCAGGCAATATCTTGCATTGCATACTGCAAAGTTTTTTTTCTTATATATCCCATACAGGAATCCGCTTATTATTAACTGTAAATCGCAAGTTCAGTATAAAGGTAAGTATCAAATAAATGATAATTGGGGAACCTAAAGCCAAAAAGGATGCATAAATAAAAAAGAGCCGTACTTTTTTTGAAGGGATAGACATTTTCCTGCCAAGGTAAGAACACACGCCATAAATACTCATTTCGATAATATCACGAATGGAGCGTGATTTAAGTAATTTCAATGGTTTCTCAATGACTGCCATATTCAAAGGTATATTCTTTGGTCGATATAATCAAATATAAATGACTGCATCTTCATTGCATTCATTCCCAGCATTTCTCAAGAGCTTATGCCCTATTTTACACTGGAGACATTTTTTAGGCAGGCAATATGTATCTAAAAGCTCAATAAGTGCTTGTGTATCGAATGCGCTTTCTTTAGAGAAGATTTCGTTTGGGAAATTATTTACTTTTGAATTAACCTCAGGCTTGGTATTAGTCAAGAGATAAACGGCATTTTCAATTTGTTTTTCATCGTTATAATACTTACCGTAAGCATATAACAATGGAGAAAATACATTAATAATAATGCTATTAATAAATTCAGATCCCATTTCTTTGGGATGATAGGAAGCTAATTTATCCGGTATAAAATGCGTGTTCCAATAAGGATGTGACTGGTTGGTGTTAAATAAGTATGTGTGATTTTTAGTTTGTATGATTTTTTGAAATATTGGAAATTGTGTTACCATTTTTGCAAAGAAAATCAGCCTTACCGTAGGAAATGAAATCGGCCTGATTTTGGAAAACTGCCATCTGCTTTCCGGCATAGGTTTGAGATTATATTTTTGCCGTAAATAGGAAAATTCTTTTTTCAGACTTATCGGATAATCATCAATAAAATCCTTATTTAAAAAACCTGCAGTACCTAATAGTAAGGCTTCTATTTGCAGAGGATTTTCTCTGTGTTTTAGTAGTATTTTATAATCCAGACGTTGGGTGAGTATCTCAAAACACTCTTTATTCAAATGTGCACCAAAATACTTCCCAAGCAATTGATAGGTTACTGCTTCCCAGTCTGATTGATTTTGATTCAATAGATTTAGCACTTGCGTTGCTCTCTTCTCCAGTCGTTCAAAAACAAGAGATTCTTTACATTGATAAATTAAAAACTCATCAATTTGACTGAGTGAATGCTTACATAATACATTGGAAGTACTTTTCTGCAATGCTTCATATTTTGAAAACAATAAATAAGGAATTCGTCCATTCATCTCCAGTGTTGGAACTTGAAGAGAACTGTCATCATTAAAATAAACAACATGTAAAATGATAGATTTATACTTTTCATCCAAATGATGTTTGTGCCTTTTAAAGTCAGAAGAATTGATGTGCAGTTCTATATTGCCAACAAATACTAAATCATCAATAATTATTTTAGCTTCTAAGAAATCAGGACCACCATTTACATTGCACTTACCTGCTTCCAGGATGGTTAATTTTTGTCCGTCTGATAATCTTAAATCACCCTTGTTAAATAATTGAAATTGCCACACAAACTGTAATAATGATTCTCGCATACTGACTACTTTATGTATATAGAGCGATAATCTGATTAAATTCCATAAGTTTTAGAATATTTATTTTGCAGGGGGTAAACTATTTTCTCTACAACTTTTGACTATTATTCTTAATATCAGAAATAAAAAAAGACCATCCTAATGATGGTCTTTTATGTTGATTATTTTGTTTGAGTTTGTGCTTAGAACGGGCAGACTTTACATGG
>CAZPBT010000042.1:13362-16508 GCA_964584555.1 uncultured Chitinophagales bacterium | reverse complement strand
GGATTGATGTTAACTATGTAGAAAAAAGACTTAGTGGCAAAGCACCCTGCAATACATTTATGGGTGGATTTACAAGCGATTTAAAATCCACTTTCGTATCTGATAGATTGGTTTCGACACAAATGTATTGTGAGAACATGAATCTGGAAACCATGTTTCTTTCGTTGTTACAGAATGCTGATTCGTATAAACAGACTCCGACGACTTTAGATTTGTACAAAGGAGACTTATTGCTATTATCATTTGAAAGATAAGCAGTACACTTACTTGCTGCAACTCTTTCAGGTTGATTTTTAATTTTTCTACCGGTTTTCCATACAGCTTGCGGATATACCATTTCAGCAAAGGATAAGAAAGCAAAGTAGCCAAAAGTGCCGCAAATAATAAAAGTGAGAGTGTTGCAATATTGAACACATCAAAATACAATAATACTCCAATTGCTTTGAGCTCATGCAACAACACAACTCCGCTTAAAAAAACAGTAACCGGAGTAAGAAAAAGACTTCCCCAAAAATAAATGCGTAGATAATGCTCTATTTGTATGATTAACTTAGATAAGCTGTCTTTCATATTTTCCTGATAACTCGAAAAGCGTTTAAGTTCTCCATATTTTCGAGTATAGTAAATCAGATACGGAACAAAGATAAACAGCAAAACGACTGCTGTAATTATGCTTATTGTAGCATTGCGATAGATAAAAGGGATATAACCTATCAGCAACATACAAAAACAAGCTATGATTATTTCTGAAAACACATTGCGTTTCATCCTTTCGATAATAGAAATGGAGCGTTGGCGAATCATTACAGCCAATTCTTGCTGACCTATATCTTCTTGCGTAAAAACCGGTGCCGATTTTTGCCACATTGATTTTAATTCATCTAATTCAACCATATATTATATCTTTATTAGTTTGCGTAATTTTTCTTTTATTCTGTTCATTTTCACGGCTACATAATTGGCGGTTATACCCGTAATGTCAGCAATCTCATCATAAGGTTTATCTTCGAGATAAAGCAATACAATTGATTTCTCGATGTCTGTCAATTTCTCTATGGCGGCATACAAGGCTTTCATTTCTTCTTCTTGCGGTGCTGTTGCTGTATCTTGCAGTTGGTAACTGATACTGCTTAGCTCTGTGGTTGTAATGCGCTTTTTCCTGAATCCTGATATGGCAGTATTTAAGGCTATACGGTACATCCATGTACTCAATTTGGATTCGCCCCTAAATGTGGGGAACGACTTCCACAGTTGCAATACAATTTCCTGAAACAAATCATCATGCGCTTCTTTATCGCGGCAATAGATACGACATACCTTGTGAATCAGGTTTTGGTTTTCGCGGACGACCTGTAAAAACTGCTGCTCCAGAAATGTGTTTTTATATAAGTTGTAAAGTTCTGTAAAATATTACAGACAACAACAAAAACTTAGCAACACGATGCATACAGGACATTTTCTGAATATAATTTGGAATCGTTAACCACATAGAGACATAGAAATAGTAAACGAAATCTATAGTAAAACAAAAGACCAAAATAGCAACATATAGTTGTAAGCATGCTTACAACTTGTGTTATGTCAGTAATTCTCTTCTGACTTCACAACTAATCCAGAAAATACAAGCGTTTTACTCGTGGTGATATACCCGTGAGCAATTCATAGGGTATAGTACCAATCTTTTTAGCTTGCTCTATGATAGAAATATGGCTGCCATAAATTTCGGCTTCATCGCCTTCCTTCACTTCGTCAATATTTGTGATATCTGCCATACACATATCCATGCAGACATTGCCGATAATCGGGGCTTTTTTTCCCGAAATAAAAACTTCACCAACGCCATTCCCGAAACGGCGGTCGTAGCCGTCGGCATAACCAATGGCAAGTACGGCAATTTTCTTTGTTTCGTTTGCTATGCCTTTGCGCGAGTAGCCGATCGTTTCTCCTTTCTCAACGGTTTTTATTTGAGCAATACGTGTTTTCAACCTGCCGATAGGCAACAATTTTTCCTGAATAGTCTGACTACCGTCCACACCATATAATCCAATCCCCAAACGCACATAATCAAATCTTGCATCCGGGAAGCGAATAATGCCTGCCGAGTTTAAAATATGTCGTTTGGGTTCTGTAAATGAATTTCCATATACTTGTTTCAGTTCATGGCTAATTTGTTGTGAAAAGGACTGAAATAAATCTATTTGTTGTTGAGTAAATTCATCAAACTGCGCATCTTCACTTCCGCTGAGGTGTGAGAAAATAGTCTTTATCTTGATATAAGGATGTGTTTTTAAAATAGAAATAAATTCGGGCAAGTCTGCTTCTTTCAATCCCAAACGATTCATTCCTGTTTCTAATTTCAGGTGCACGAAAAACGCATTCGTTTGTGCTTTTCTTTTCTTGAAAAAGTCTGTTAACTGTTGTAAAATATACAGTGAATAAATTTCAGGTTCGAGTTGATATTCCAGCATCCTGTCAAAATCTT
This sequence comes from uncultured Chitinophagales bacterium, assembly GCA_964584555.1. Taxonomy (GTDB): domain Bacteria; phylum Bacteroidota; class Bacteroidia; order Chitinophagales; family JADIYW01; genus JADJSS01. Next base: position 14,026 of record CAZPBT010000042.1, on the reverse strand, counting down.
TAGCATCCGGATTCATCACCATGATGGGCGTTGTTATCCCGCTTTTACGCAATACAACACCTTCATCTGCATAAGCCACCGCTAAATAGTCAACATGATTTTTTTCTAATAAACTTGCGACTTCTACAGTCCCGCTGCCATACGAAAATGCTTTAACCATGGCAATAACACCGCAATTTGTCGGCAGATATGCTTTGTAAACATTCAGGTTATTCAGCAGTGCATTCAGGTTGACTTCAAGCACGGTTTCGTGCGTTTGTCCGACTAATAAGGCTGATATTTTCTCAAAGCCAAATCGGCGTGCGCCTTTTAACAGAATAAATTCATTTTCGAAATGCTGCAAGTGAAACTGCTCAATAAACTGCTCTGTTGTTTCGTAGATATACCATTCTTTTATTTTGCCGTTGATAGATTCAATGGCCTTTTTAAAAAACGGGCCAATGCCAATTAATTTACTAAATCGGTATTCGCGGATAATAATAATCAACTGCCGGATAAACATATCTTCTGTTAAGCCTGATTCTTCAAACTCAGAAATAATAAGTGTACGGCTTTTATTGGATTCTTGCTGATTGAGAAAGTCTAATGCTACTTTAAATGAATGCATATCTGCGCTGTAAGAATCATCAATAATCGAGCAATTATTGATGCCGTATTTTAATTC
>CAZPBT010000042.1:2722-13262 GCA_964584555.1 uncultured Chitinophagales bacterium | reverse complement strand
TCACAAGAAGAAAACAAGATAAGTTTCTCATTTGTTTTAGCTGATAAATCAGAGAAACCTGAATTATGTGCCGAACCGATATTCGTAAAGATACCGAGTGTGGGTTGTATAATTTTTTGCAGTACATCCATCTCGTGTACAGTTGATACGCCGGCTTCAAATATAGCAAACTGATGTTCAGGCTGAAGGTTAAGCACCGACAAAGGCACTCCTATTTTAGAGTTATAACTTTTAGGGCTTTTCACCACATTAAGTTCATCAGACAACAACTGATACAACCATTCTTTTACAATCGTCTTGCCGTTGCTACCGGTAATACCAACAACAGGAATAGAAAATTGTTGCCTGTGGAAAGCAGCCAATTGCTGAAGTGCAACTAATGTATCTTTTACCAAAATAAAACACGCATCCTGCACATCAGCAGTATTTATTTCTTTGGAAATAACAAAATGGCGTATGCCTTTTTGATAAGCTGTAGCAATAAAATCATGACCGTCTGCTTTTCCTACCAAACAAAAAAACAAGCTCGATGAAGCATTAGAAATCTGTCGGGTATCAATGCAAACCTGGGTAAGTTTTGTTTGAATGCCATCTGTTAAAATGTTGCCATTTATTATTTTTGCAATTTCAGTAAGTGTGTAGTTCATGTATAAATTACTTAATGCCGATATACAAAATATCATTCTCTAATTTAAAATTATATCGTTGAATTTTATAGTTATTCCCGTCTGCACTTAATCCTGTTTTGATATCAAATTTATAGCCATGCAGCGGACAAGAAACAATGCCTTTTTTATTGCAATGCCCATGATGCAAAGAAGCACCGGCATGTGGGCATCTGTTGGAGATACCATGCCATCCGTCTTCTGTTCGCACTACACAAATGTCTTTCTCCAGAAAGGTAAATTTAGCAAGCTGTTGCATTTTAAGCTGCAAAAAAGCTTGTTTTGTTTCGTCAGAGAGAGGATACCAGTGCATGTGTTACAAGGTTAAAATTTCATTCAGATATAACCTGATTTGTTCTAATTCCTGAACAGTAATATTTCCTATTTTTTTCACTAATCGGTCTTTGGAGATAGTGCGGATTTGGAAAGTCAGCACTTCAGAATCTGTTTTAAGTTTATTTTCTTTATTTTTCTTCAAGACTAAGCATCCATGAAAGTTCTTGATTTTAGTTGTTAAAGGGCAAATTATACAAATATCCATATAGGTATTCAGGGTATTTCCACTAATCACCAGCACCGGTCTTAAGCCACCCTGCTCTGTGCCTTTTACCGGATTCAAATCTGCATAATACAATTCAGCTTGACGAATCAACATCCCTCTGTTTTTTCAAGTTGTTGTAGATAGTCATCCAAACCCAAATCGACCCATTCTTTAATTTCTGCATCCGCATTTGCCCGCTTATAGCTCTCTGCATATTGCAGTTTTTTTATTTGTATGAAATAGTTTCTTAGGGCAGCCTCAATCAGTTCTTTTTTATTTTTGTTAAGACGCTTTGAATACGTTGTCAACTCATCCATGAGTGCAGTATCCATCTTGCTGGTATAGGTAATACTTTTGGTCATTTATTTAGTATTTACAATCTGTAAATATAGTTTATAAAACAGAATCCCGCAAGGCTTTATCAATATTTTCCAGTCCTTGTATTAGTTCCTCTTTTGACGGATAGCCGAAACCTAAGCGGAAGCATGCATCGGATTGTTCAAACCAGTGTCCGGCACCGACCAAAGTTTTATAATCTTCATACAAAAACTGATAAAACAATTTCAAATCATACTTATCCTCATTTTTTATGCGAGGGAAGGTTACGACTCCCGCGCCGGGCTCTACCCATTCCAGAAGTTCATGTTCTTTCATCCATGTTTTTATAATGGAAAAATTGTTTCGTATATGCGCATGAACAGGTTTCAGATAATCCTCATTTTGTTGCAATATATGCAAAGCTATTGCTTCGTCCACCACGGAGTTGGTAATAATAATTTGCTCTTTTGCCGCAAGAAAATCCTGCATCATCTTTTCATTTTTGCAAATCAGCCAGCCGGTGCGTATACCCGGCACACCGTGCGCTTTTGAAAGCGAACAAACCGAAATTACGTTGTCAGCATAAGCTGCATAATATGGAATCTGCTCGGATTGGAAATTCAGAAAGCGATAAGTTTCATCTACCAGTACAATTACATTTTTGGAGCGTGCCACGTCAATAATTTCTTTTACAACAGTATCATCCAAAACCACTCCGGTTGGGTTATGTGGCGTGGTTAAACTTATCAGTTTAGTATTTGGTTTTATCCTGGATAAAATAACATCAGCGGAAAGTGCGTATCCATTTTCAAAGTGTAAATCTACAATGTCCATCTCACAAGAAATTGCCCGTGGAGTTTCAATATTTGTAGCATAATTAGGTCGCAATACAATAAGATGATCGCGTTCTGTTAATAATGTGGTGGACACAATAAATAAAGCAGTAGCTGCGCTTGGGCAAACCAACACATGGTTTTCATTCAAATCTTTTTCTGATTTTACTATTGCCTTGCGGAGTTTGATATCCCCCCGATGTTCGCCATAACAAAGAAACAATTCGTTCAAATCAATGTTCAAATCTTTGAAGTACACATCGCGTACCGAACTTTCGGCAAGGTTGTATAAGATGGTAGAATAACCCATTTCTTCGGGCGATTCTACTTCAATAGGCATTCGTTTATAGTGCATTTTCTAAAGGTAAATAAAAATTAAAAAGAGGGTAAAAATTACAGAAATTTATATTTAATTACAGAAATTACAATCTATATACTACATCCAGTACCCTTAATATTATTCCACAAGCCTGCCTGATTTCTTGTTCTGAAATAATAAGTGGTGGTGCAATTCGCAAAGCATTATCACAAAATAGAAACCAGTCTGTAATGACACCATTTTCAATACACAACTGTATTACTTTCCTGAGATTTTCATAATTGTCAAGGTGTACTGCTAACATCAACCCACAATGTGTTACCTTTTTAATAGCACGATGTTGAAGCAGTGATACAAATAAATCTTCTTTCTCAGCTACATATGCAAATAGCTTTTCTTCGCATATCGTTTTTAAACTTGCCAATGCTGCAGCACAACATACTGCATTGCCTCCGAAAGTGGTAATATGCCCAAGTACAGGCTGATAAGAAAGAGAAGACATTATAGATTGATCTGCGATAAAACATCCAATGGGCATGCCTCCTCCAAATCCTTTAGCCAGTAATAATATATCCGGAATGACTTGTTCCTTTTCAAATCTGAATAATGTTCCGGTTCTTCCGCATCCCGTTTGTATCTCATCAAATACGAGCAGTGTCCCTGTTTCATTACAGCGTTGTCTTACCTTTTGTAAATAAAATTTATCAGGTACAAGTATGCCGGCTTCGGCTTGCACCGGCTCTATAAATACAGCTGCTGTTCTTTCTGTGATGAAAGATAAATCTTCTTCACTATTATAACGTATCAGTCTTGTATCGGGTAAAAGTGGTCTGAATGCAGACTTAAAGTACTCATCACCGAGCATAGATAAAGCGCCTTGCGTACTGCCGTGATACGAGTGGATACATGAAATTATTTCGGTACTTCCTGTGTAGCGTTTAGCTAATTTCATAGCGCCTTCTGTGGCTTCGGCACCGCTGTTTGTAAAATATACGCTGTTTAAGTTTTTGGGCAACAAACTGCATAAATATTCAGCCAGTTTTACTTGAGGAGATAAAACAAACTCGCCATAAACCAACGTATGCATATAAGTGGCTGCTTGTGTTTGGACTGCTTCTACTACCCTGGGATGACAATGACCTAAATTACTTACTGAAATGCCGGAAATTAAATCCATATATTTTCTTCCGTCTGCATCGGTTAAATACATGCCTTCGGCTTTAACTATTTCAAGCGCCAGCGGAGCATCTGATGTTTGTGCGATATGTTGTAAAAAAAGTTGCCGATTAGTGAGCATTATTAATTTGGTTTATCGGCTCAAAGGTAACAACGCCTTTTGAATCTTGTATTATAGACCAAATATAAAATTGACCTGCTTTGATTTGTAAGTAATAAATAAATATCAATGATACTATCGGTAAATAAATCCCCACGAAAACACTATCGAAATCTCCGTTATCACCCGTAAAAAGATTTAATAAACCATATAATCCAAGGGTAAGTAAAAGATATAAGGACAATACTGCAAAAAATTTATCTTTGAACACGGCAGCATACTTTTTGATATATCGCATCATTTGCCTTGCTGATGAAAACATATTTTTATCGTCCAACACCATGCCCGGCGTTACCATATACAAAAAAAATGTCATAAAAAGAACGATGGTAAAAAAACCGCCAATCAACTTTCCGATTATACTGCCGCCAATATTTCCTCTTGACAAACCGGCAAGAAACATGACAATTGCGAATATGCAGATGAATAGAAATTGCATGCCCATCCAAATAAGAACAAATGGCAAAAGCATTATCATTTTAAACCCTATAGCGTGTAAGAATGCAGATCCGACAGATATTTCCTTTTGATTATTTGCTTGATTTAATATATTCAATACCCATAAATTGCTGATGACCAAAATGGGGCAAAACAACAGATTAAAGAGAATGAAAGCGAAAGAAGAATGCAATATAAATCCGATAAAATCTTCGACATGGGCGTGTGTATTCATATATTGTACTGATTTGTAGACTGCATAAGCAATACCTGCACACCAAAATACAAAAGGGACAAAAACCTTTGTATGACTTTGTAGCAGATACAGAAAATCTTCTGCTACCCAACGCATATTCTTAAAAATACTCATTTTGTAAATGTACAATATTCTCAATATAAAATCTTATATTACATTTTTTGAATGAAATAAATCAGCTTGTTTAATTCTGAATCATTCCCATTTTTACATTTAAAAAACAGATAAAAATATGCTTTCTGTCATTTCCTGAACTTGCTTAAAATTTTACCTTTATAAAAAATAAAGTATGCCAGAATTTCCTACCGATCTCGAAATCGTCAGAAAAAATCCTATTATTCACATCAAAGAGATTGCAGCAAAACTCAATATCAATAACGACCTCCTTGAGTACTATGGCAAGTATAAGGCAAAACTGCCTCTGTCGATTATTGATGAAGAAAAAATAAAGCAACATCATTTGATTTTGGTTACCGCCATCACACCAACACCGGCCGGCGAAGGCAAAACCACCATGAGTATAGCCCTGGCAGACGGCATGAATGCCATTGGTAAAAAAACTATTGCCGTTTTAAGAGAGCCTTCTTTAGGGCCTGTATTCGGTATCAAAGGCGGAGGTGCCGGTGGTGGCTATGCGCAAGTTATACCGATGGAAGATATCAATTTGCATTTTACCGGTGATTTTCCGGCTATTGAAAAAGCAAACAATCTGCTTTCTGCCATCATTGACAACGATTTGCATTTCAACAAAAATCATCTCAATATTGATCCAAGAACGATAACGTGGAAACGAGTGATGGATATGAATGACCGTGCTCTTCGGCATATTGTAATCGGTTTGGGCGGGGCGACCAATGGCTTTCCGCGCGAAGATGGATTTAACATCACACCGGCTTCTGAAATAATGGCAATATTGTGTCTGGCAGAAAATTTTGCTGATTTGAAACGTCGTTTAGGCAATATTTATATCGGAAGCACGTATGATAAAAAGCCCATTTTTGCCAGAGATTTAAACATCGTAAATGCTATGGCATTATTGCTGAAAGATGCAATCAAGCCCAACTTGGTGCAAACATTGGAAGGCAATCCTGCAATTTTACATGGTGGACCTTTTGCCAGTATAGCACAAGGTACTAACTCGGTAATTGCCACTAAAATGGGATTATCCTTGGCTGATTTCGTGGTCACAGAAGCCGGTTTTGCGGCTGATTTGGGCGCAGAGAAATTTTTGGACATCAAATGCGTTTCAGCCGGATTAAAACCTTCGGCTGCGGTAATTGTAGCTACGGTGCGCGCATTGCGTCATCATGGTGGTGCTAAAAAAGATGAACTGAATACACCCGATTTGGGAAAAGTAAGAGCCGGATTTGCCAATTTAGAGAAGCATATAGAAAACATGCTCAAATTCGGACTGCAGCCTGTGGTAGCCATCAATGCATTTCCAAATGACAGTGAGGAAGAAATTCATTTTGTTCAAACATTGTGTGCTGCTCTCGGCATAAAGGCTATTGTTACAAAAGGCTTTGCGGAAGGAGGAGGAAAGGGCAGTTCGGAGCTAGCTGCTGAGGTTGTCCGTATCTGCGAAAGTAATATGTCGAACTTTAAGCCCTTATACAACTGGGATGAAAAAGTAGAAGATAAAATAGGTAAAATTGCTAAAGAAATATATGGTGCAGATGCGGTGAACTACTCGCATCGTGCAAAAACTCAGTTGAAGCGCATCAATAAAGACGGCTTTGGCAATTTGCCGGTATGTATGGTAAAAACGCCAAAATCTTTAAGTGATGATGAGTACAAATTGGGAAGACCTGTGGGCTTTGAGGTGACTGTACGAGAGTTTGAAATCAACTCTGGTGCAGGATTTATTATTCCTATGTTGGGCGATACTGTCCGCATGCCGGGATTGCCTTTGCAACCCACAGCCGAAAATATGGAAGTAGATGACTTTGGCAATATCACTAAAATTGAGTAGCTCATAAAAAAAATTACTAAAAGACTTGCATTCTTATTAATGATTGCTTAAATTTGTATTAAGTAATCATTATTTACCATTTTAACAATATTTTCTATGGAAAATACTATGCAATCTTATCAGGAAATCATCAACGACTGGCAAAACCGGAAAGTTTCTATCGAAGATGCTGCACTCGAATTGAAAAATCAAATCGGAGATGAATTGCACATTGAAGAGGTTATTAAAGCGTATAAACAAAAACTACATGACCACAAGCAACAAAACGGTTTTATTTTAACCGGAATTGGTTCCTTGTTGTGTTTAATCAGTTGTGTGCTTACCATTCTTAATCCGATTCCTGAATACCGGTACTTAATTTTAATCGGGTTAACATCCATTGGTACCTGCATTATTTTTGCAGGCTTCTATATGATTTTTGAAGACTAATAATAAACTACAAAGAAAATGTTGTCCCACCAGAAATGGTGGGATTTTTTATTTAATTTTAATGTATGAAATCCGCAAGTCGTTATCTGCTGCTTTTTATCATTCTCTCAATTTCATACTTGGAATTACATGGACAACCTATAGATGAAAATAAATTATTTATAAATACTTGTGGTTATACTAAAACTAATTGTTTTAGAAAATACTTTTCTAATAATACAATTATAAAAGATTTCTATAGAGACACAAGTTTTAATAACATACTCTTTTATATTATCTCTTTCAAGAATAATAATATTGACTCTGTTAGTATGATTCAACAAATAGATACTATCACTCCAATGCGATATATTATTGAAAAATCTAGTAAGTATTGGAATTATGAATATATTAACAACAGCACATTAGTTTTAGAAGTAAATATCTTAGTATTAGGTTCTGATTATTATTACGATAAAAACAAGCCCTATCCAAAGTTGGCTATTGACAGAGAGAAGTATGTAAAAGAAATACAACAAAAATTTTCAAACTGCTCTTTTCTTGCTCCAATTGAGATAAAAGAAAAGCTTTCTTGTATATTAATAAATGTTATTAAGACCGACACGACCTATATTCCCATTAACACAAACAACAAATAAAAACAATCTTCGTAAGGCAAATGTTTCATTATACTTAAGAGTATATTAGGGCAATGATTGAACGTCTTATGAAATAGTGAATTTGCTCATTAACACATTTCCTCATCAATTCATCTATTTCCTTTCGGTTATCTCTACTTCAAATATTAAAACAGAATTGGCAGGAATGCCATTATTGTCATTTTCGCCATAGGCGTTTTTACTGGGAATAAAGATGATGCCTTTGTCGCCAAAATTGAATTGCCGTATTGCCTTGTCCAACCCGTCAATCACTTGCTTAGCCCCTACTTTAAACGTAAAGGGTTGTTTGCGGTCGAAAGAATTATCAAATGCAGTATTGTCCAAAAACTTACCGATGTAGTGCATGACCACCGTATCACCGACTTGTATTTGCTTTTGCGGGGCTATTGTGCTGCGAATAAAATAATTGCCGTTTCCGTCCTGTTGTGCATCAGCTAATCCATTCTGACGAAGATATTGTTGTATGGAAATCGAATCAACATAAAACTGCTGTTGTTTCTGCATATCTTTTTGCCGAAAATAAACATCTCTTCGTTCTACATCGTACAAGTATAGCCTGTAATAAAATGTATGTCTGGATTTACCTTTTTTTTCAACCACTTTTACAAATGCTGAATCTCCTTCATGCATTACAGTAAATATTTCGGTAACTTCTTGCTCGCCGGGCTTATGCTTTAGTTCCATCTCCACACCATCGACCTTATCAAAAATTCGGGTGTTAAATATTTCCTTGCCCTTATGGTCATATTTTACCAAATGCATACGGATAAAATCGCCATACATAGGCATCGGTTTACTATTGTCTGTAACAGCTACCTTATACTGCATACCCGAAGCTGCTTGCTGCCATTTCGTTTTGGCAAAAACAACATTGGTAAGTATCAGAAAAAGGATTAGAGCACTTATTGAAATCCGCATTTTATTTTACTATCAAAAACCGTACTTTTTTGTAAAAGTAGGCTTTATAGTTTTATTTTTAGTACATGAAAATTTTGATGGTTTGTTTGGGTAATATTTGTCGCTCGCCTTTGGCTGAGGGTATCATGAAAAACAAAGTGAAAGAAAGCGGATTAGACTGGTATATTGACAGTGCGGGTACGGGGAAATGGCATTTGGGTTCAGCTCCTGACAGACGTTCAATTGAGGTAGGTCTAAAACATGGCATTGATATTTCGGCACAAAGAGCAAGAACTATCCGCAGCAGTGATTATGAAGAGTTTGATTTGATTTTTGCCATGGATATACAAAACCTTAAGGACTTAAGAGGTTGGGCGCTGGATAAAGCGGAAGAAAATAAAATCAGTTTGATTATGAATGAAGTTTATCCCGGCGAAAATATTTCCGTTCCGGATCCGTATTTCAATGATGACGGATTTGAGATTGTTTATCAGATGCTCGACAAAGCTTGTGACAAAATAATTGAAAGATATCAATAACTGCTCCGTTTTTGCACTCCTGTATTCTTTTACAGTAAGCAATTGATTTATTATCTTTAAAAGAAAAATGCAAATACGTACCCTCACCTTACTGGATACTTTTACAGAAACACGCAAGCTTACTTTCTATTTTCTAAATAAATTAAGTGATGAGCAAAAAGAAATGGAACCCTTAGTAAACGGAATCTCACTTAACTCTGCACACTGGAATATGGCACATATTGCATGGGCTGAGTATTTTCTGATTCATCAGGCATTTGGCATTAATGAGATAAAATCAGACTGGTTTGATTTAGTAAAGATTGGTTCGCCAAAATGCAAGGTCACAGACTTACCGGCTTTAACGGAAGTATTGGAAACTTTAGCTCATGTACATCAGCATACTATTCTGTTTCTAAAAGAAGTACAGGATAATCAACTCGAAGAAGATAATCTCATCGATCTTACTATTAGCGGAAAGAATAGCAAAGGCATGATGCTGATACATGCCATAAGACATGAAGGTATACATGCCGGGCAGATTGACTGGCTTGCAAAAATTACAGCTTAACAATACAATTCGAAAATTATGTCGGTGATATACATTATTGATTTGCTGGGTACTTTTGTATTTACCATATCCGGAGCACTGGCTGCGAGTGATAAAGAACATCATCACGATTTATTCAGTGTCTTCTTTACCGGTTTTATAACTGCCATTGGAGGCGGTACTATTCGCGATATCATACTCGGTGCATATCCGGTATGCTGGATAGCAGATGGCAATTATTTGTTAGCTGTATTTGCCGGAGTATTGTTTACCTTACTGACTCGGAAACATATTATACGCATGTCGCGCACGCTCAGTTTATTTGATACCTTGGGAATGGCGATTTATGTAATTATGGGTGTAGAAAAAAGTTTATCCTTGCACGTTTCAGTATATGCTGCTGTAATACTGGGGATGATTTCAGGAATATTCGGTGGTGTTACCCGTGATACTTTGCTCAATAATATTCCGATGATTTTCAGAAAAGAATTGTACGCTACACCATGTTTGCTTGGAGCTTTACTCTATGTGCTTTTACTAAAGGCGGGGATGGAGGCACAAGTTAACTTCATTGTTTCGGTTCTGTTCATTTTTATATTCCGAATACTCGCTGTAAAATATAAATGGAGTTTGCCTACACTCACATTCAGAGAATAATTTGAATCATAAAATAAAATAAGCCCGATATAAAATACCGGGCTTATTTTTTGATTAGTTTCTGAACTATTACTTTTTTTTAGCTGCTGCTTTTTTTGGAGCTGCTGCTTTTTTTGGAGCTGCTGCTTTTTTTGGAGCTGCTGCTTTTTTTG
>CAZPBT010000042.1:0-2622 GCA_964584555.1 uncultured Chitinophagales bacterium | reverse complement strand
GCTGCTTTTTTAGGAGCCGCTGCTTTCTTTGGAGCTGCTGCCTTTTTAGGTGCTGCTGCTTTTTTAGGAGCCGGCTTAGCACTTGCTGTTTTCTTTGCCATTTTTTTATTTTTTATTTTGTTTCGTTTTCAACAGTCGAAACTTTACTGTCAGAGATTTTATTTTTTTTACAGATTGAAATCCCTATTAAATTTTCTGCAACATAAAAATAATGCAATCTTTAATTGCATGCAACGCTTGAGTTATTCATATATGTTGATAATGTGGAAAAAAGTAAAGCATTAATTACATGATTCACACAAACAAAAATCATTAAGCAGTATGAGATAAAAATTTTATTTGCAAGAATGAAAACATTTTTATAACAACAACCATAGTGTGGGTCAACTAGTGTTTATTGGTATTTTGGAGCAATTTGTTTTTTTTGCTTAACACGCATTAATTAATTGCAAGTGCTTTTGCAAAAATGAAAAATGAAAAAACCGTACTGATATTTTTATAAAACGGAACAGAAAATATATGGATAGCCATTGTGAAGTGTTGACAATTTTTTTTTAGAATCAGCAGATATCCTAGTTTATAATTAATAACAATTGCTGTTTGTATAGAATTTGTATCTTTAAACTTGTAATTATTTTTATGAGAGCAGTTTGGTATTTCACTATTTTTTTCGCCGCGATGTTTTACATGGTTTCTTGTTCATCGTGTAAAAAAGATAAAAACAATCAAGAACAGTATAACGAGCAGAAAAAAGAGGCTTATGATATGCTTCCTCCGGAACAGCAAGTAATTATTGATGAAGTTACGCACTGGAATGCGTTGCATGATTCAACAAATATTGACAGCCTTGAACAGTTTTATGCTGATCAGGTATTGTTCTTTAAAAAAGTTCGGTCAAAAAAAGATATTATCAGCTTAAAAAAATACAGAATGAAACATGCTGATTCATATCGTGAACGAATTATAGGTCGTGTTGGAATTTACGCAGCCGACACCGGTGATTATAAATGTGAATTTTTAAAGCTCGTTACTATTAACGAAAAACCGAGTGTATTCCATTCTTATCTGATTTTTAAAAAGATGCAGGATAATACATTTCGCATTATAGTAGAAAGTGATAAGGAGTCTGATAACAAAAAGACATTTATTTATGATACCTTATTTACTGCACATGCTATGAGCGAGAGTCTTTCTCAAGGTGATTTTAATGGTGATGGCACTAAAGAGACCTTAATTATACAGGCACCTGAGCAAGATACTCTCGGAAACTATTCTTCCACAACAACAAAAATTACATTTGATAACCTTGAATTACCCGAGATTATTTTACAAAATACTGTAGGCGTAAATGTGCTCAACGAGAATGATGTAGACGGCGACGGCTCGGATGATTTTTCCGTAGTAATAAAAAAACCGAATGGAGAATATGGCAATGTAATTCTCTATAGTTTCAAAAGAGGCAATTGGGTAAAACTTGCTGATTTTAGGGCATTGAACAGCGAAGTAAATAAAGCCAGACAAAACTTAATTGACTTTGCAGGAAGTGGAAATATTAAGATACGGGAGTCCCAAAAGACTTCTGATGGACGAGATACAGTAATAATAAAAACTATATCTACCTGGGGCGATTAAAAAACACGAGGGCATGCTAATCCCATTTAACAGACCATTACTCACAGGTAAAGAGTTGACTTATATTGAACAAGCCGTCAGTTATGGTAAGATTTCTGGCGACGGATATTTTACTAATTTATGCGAGCAGTTTTTTGAAAAAAAATATGGCTTCTCCAAGTGCTTACTGACAGCTTCTTGTACAGATGCCTTAGAGATGTGTGCCTTGCTTTTAGATATTCAGCCCGGTGATGAAGTCATAATGCCCACATATACTTTTGTATCTATGGCTAATGCATTTTATATGCGCGGTGCAAAATTAATTTTTGCCGATAGCCGACCCGATCATCCTGGAATTGATGAACAAAAAATAGAAACACTTATTACCCCAAAAACAAAAGCAATATTAGTCATGCATTATGGTGGTGTAGCCTGTGATATGGATGTTATACGTACATTGGCTGATAAATATAATCTTGCAGTTGTTGAAGATGCGGCTCATGCTATTGACAGTTATTACAAAGACAAACCACTTGGAAGTTTTGGCGACTTAGCTACTTTCTCTTTTCATGAAACAAAAAATATTATGTGCGGAGAAGGTGGCATGTTGGTTATAAACAGAAAAGACTTGTGCGAGCGAGCTGAGATAATTCGTGAAAAAGGTACCAACCGAAAACAATTTATAAACGGCAGGGTAGATAAATACAATTGGGTAGATATTGGTTCCTCTTATTTGATGTCTGATATTAATGCTGCGTATTTATTTGCACAACTGGAAGAAATAGAAAACATCCAAGCTAAAAGAATGAAAATATGGGATCAGTACTATGAAAATCTAAAAAGCATCAAGGATAAAATAGGATTGCCATACGTACCGGATTATGCGACTAATAATGCGCATTTATTTTATTTGGTTTGTCAGTCAAAAACGGAACGCGATGACTTAATAGAGCATCTGAGAAGTAAAAACATTTATGCTGTTTTTCATTATCAGAATCTTCATCAAAGTCC
>CAZPBT010000041.1:0-16690 GCA_964584555.1 uncultured Chitinophagales bacterium | reverse complement strand
ATGTATGGATATACTAAAGGATATGCTGATGAATCCGAAATTAAGCGAAGCGGATTTTCAAAAAATCATTCAGCAAAATATCAGCAATATAGAAGAGTCTATGAATGATCCTGAGGCTCGGGCACGAGAAAAGTTAGACAGACTTACTACTGCTTATCCTCCGTCCCATCCGTTTTACGCCTCTACTTTTGAAGAACAACAGGTTTATTACAAAAACATGAAACTTAGTGAAGTGAAAGCATTTTACGATAAGTTTTACGGAGCTAATTACGGTATCGGCGTTGTAGTAGGTGCACTCAATGAAGCAGCAGTGGCAAAAGCAATGGAAAATATTTTCGGGAAATGGAACAGTAAAACGAGCTATCAGAAAATCAATGATAGATATTTTGACGTTAAACAGCAAACTGTTACGGTAAATACTCCGGATAAAACAAATGCAGTATGCTCCGGTAATATTAATTTGAATATTTCTATGCAGCATCCTGACTTTCCTGCTATCTATATGGCTGATTATCTCTTGGGTGGAGGCGCATTTTTATCTTCGAGAATTGCCCAACGCTTACGCGAAAATGAAGGTATGAGCTATGGTGCCGGATCTTATGTGTATGCAGATTATAATAATAACTTCGGAAATTGGGCATTGTATGCCATTTTTAATCCTGCTTACAAAAACCGTTTGGACTCTGCATTGCTTGATGAAATTCATCTGGCTTTAGATAAAGGGTTTACCAAAGATGAGCTGGAGAAAGCAAAAGTAGCCTGGATGCAACTGCAGAATAGTAGATTGGGGACAGACAATTCATTGAAGTCATTATTTATGGGCTATCTGGATGTTAACCGTGACTTGAAAGACAGAAAAGCTTTCCAGGATAAAGTAAAGGCATTGACAGTAGAACAGGTAAATGCTGCGCTACGAAAATATTTTGATTTAACTAAGTTGGTATTGGTTTATGCCGGAGATTTTAAGCACTGATAAAAAAGATGCGGGGTGCGCCTTTGGCGCACCCCGCATCAGAAAATATCTAACCAAATAAATCCTATTTTTTAGATGCAGTTTTTGTTGTTTTAGTTGCAGCTTTCTTTGCAGGTGTAGCCGCTTTTTTGGCAGGAGTTGCTGCCTTTTTAGCCGGTGCAGTGGCTTTCTTAGCGGTTGTGGCCACTTTCTTGGCTGTTTCAGCTACTTTTTTTACCGTAGTGTCAACTTTCTTAGCCACTTTGTCGGCGTCAGCTTTTACTGTTTTTTCAGCTTTTTCAGCAGATGCTTTTACATCTTTAGCTACTTTACCTACTTTAGTTTCTACCTCTTTTCTGGCTTTATTAAAGTCTTTTTCAACTTTAGACGTTACTTTTTCTACGCTTTTTTGAAAATCTTTAGTTGCTTTTTTTACTTCTTTTTCCAAAGAATTAGATACTTTCTCAGCCTCTTTAGCAAACTTTTCAGCTCTTGCTTTTGCTTTCTCTTCGCCGGTATTTACTTGTTCATTGATAAATTGAAATGCTTTTTCTACTTTTTCTTTAGCATCATCCACCAGGTTTTCTGCTTCAGCCAACACGTTTGAGCGAACTTTATCTACATCAACAATTTCGTTAATTCTCCCTTTTATCTTTTCGCCATATTCCTGTAAGTTTTCACGTTGTCCTTCTAACTGAACTTTTAAGTCAGCAGTTAGATTTTGGATATTGCTACGTACTTCTTCAATTTTTGAATTGAAATCTTTTAGTAAAGTATCAAATGCTTCTTGAAATTTTTTTGTTGAATCCATGATATTATATTTTTATTTGTACAAAGTTATTTCATTTGGATTAATTGACAGTTATTGCCACATTAAACTATTCTGAATAAAAACAAATTGATTTTAAATTACTTATACGCCAATGAGAATTTGAAGTTAAGTGGTTTTTGTATACTAATTATATATTATTATATCTAAAAAATAATAAATTTTAACTGACTCCATTCAGATGCTTTATGCTGCTTTCTGATAGAATTTAACTAACTTCGTAAAAAAATAAGCAATATGTTATTAATTATGAAAGACAGCGTAGTGAGTGTAGACTACGAACTTAAAGTGGATGACGGAAATGGAAACTTGATTACTGCTGATAAATCCCAACCGGGACAACCTTTGGTTTATTTGCATGGTTCAGGTCAATTGTTAGCAGAATTTGAAAAAAATCTGTTAGGAAAAACGGCAGGAGATACGGTGCAATTTACTTTGTCGCCGGAGAATGGATACGGTACTCGCCGCGATGAAGATATCGTGGAAATTCCGGTTGACAGCTTTAAAGGACAAGACGGAAACCTTGATACCTCAGTAGTAAAAGTGGGCAACGTATTGCCAATGATGGACAATCAGGGAAATCAGTTTCAGGGTATTGTAGTAGACGTAAATGACCAATTTGTAGTGATGGATTTCAACCACCCAATGGCAGGAAAAGTGTTAAATTTTACTGTTACAGTTTTAGATGTTCGTCCTGCTACTGCTGAAGAACTTGCGCATGGACACGTACACGGAGAGGGTGGACACCATCATTGATGAATGCTAAATGCCAAATTTTGAACATTGATGAGTTTGTAAAAAGTCTGTTTACAGAATCATAAATTGTAAAAGAATATAATAATCCAGATAAAACCGGAAACAAACCGGCATTGAAAATGCTTATGTTTTTTCCTTATTGCTATTATTGCTTTCTACTTACAATTATATATAGTATCATGCAAACGTTAAAAGACCAAACACTAAAAAACAACGTACTACAAAAACCGTACAGAGCATCAACAAATTTTTGGTTGAGCGATAAAATGTTGCGTATTTATTTTGAACAACATGCCGGACATGATGCGCAAACATTTATGTTGCCTCATCTCCAATATACGGGAGAAATAGCTGCAGGAGAGATGAATGCCTGGTCTTTAACTGCAGATAAACAAACTCCGGTTTTAGTAAAGCGCAACTATTGGGGAGAAACCATCAACAAGATTGAATTTCATCCCGACTATTTCAAGATGCTGGATGTCGCTGTAAAATCACATATGTTTACGGTAAAATGGCAGCCGGAATACCGAAACCAATTTAACGGGCAGTTACATTTACTGGGTTTTATGTCCGGGTTTTTGTTTGCACAGACAGAAAGCAGCCAGTATTGCCCATTATGTATGACGGATGGCGCTGCAAGAATCATTGACAGGTTTGCTAATGACGAAGACAGAGAGCGCATTCTGGCTAGAGTATTTACGCAAAACTATCAGGATTTATATACCGGCGCTATGTTCCTTACGGAGAAAACTGGCGGATCGGATGTGGGTGCAAATATTGTAGAAGCCCATCACGTACATGATGATAGCTATACGCTTAAAGGCGAAAAGTGGTTTTGCAGCAATGTAAATGCCGAAATAAAATTGGTACTCGCACGTACAAATCCTGAAATAAAAGGAACACGCGGATTGAGTATTTTTTTAGTGGAACAACATTTGGAAAATGGTGAACGAAATCCTTTGGATATTGTCAGGCTTAAGGATAAACTGGGTGTGCGCAGTATGGCAAGCGGAGAGTGTATTTTTGAAAACACACAGGCTAAATTAATCGGTAAAGAAGGAGAGGGTTTCAAAATCATGACGGAAATGATAAACCTTTCTCGTTTATATAACAGTGTGGCCGCCCTAGCTTGTATGCGACGTGCTTTGCATGAAGCTTATCAATATGTACAACAGCGGATTACTTTCGGAAAACGTACCATTGAGCATGCGTTAGTTCAAGAAAAACTAATGGAGCTCGGCCTTTTGTATCAGCAAAATTTTTACCTCACGTTCAGAGCAATCGCCGCTTTGGATGGTGCGGATAACGGCAACGAAACGGAATCAGGATTGGTGCGTTTGCTTACCCCGATGACTAAGAAATTTACAGCAGAAAAAAGTGTTTATCTTATCCGGGAATGTATGGAATTAATTGGAGGAATCAGTTACGTGGAAGATGGAATTATTGCCAAGGTATTTCGCGATGCGATGGTATTGCCTATATGGGAAGGCACAGGGAATATCATGATTTTAGATATGTTGCGAGCTATTCAAAAAACAAAGGGACTGGATCTGTTATTTGATGAGATAGAACAAAATAGTACACATGAGAATGATTCTGTTTTTCCTGTTAAAGCGTTCAAAAAGCAAGTCACATTATCCCGCGATTTCTTTAAAAACATAAATAAAATGAGCAGTCAAGCCGAATTGGAAATTTCTGCAAAATATGAACTGGAAAAACTTACAGATATTTATGCTACATCATTATTGCTTAAAAATCTAAATGCACAAACATCAGCATGGATAATGCCGGCATTACAACATAAAGCCTGGCAAATGAGTGATGCTGAACAGCATTCTTCACTAGGGCATATACACGAAGAAAATGTAATTCAAATTATGGCTTGGGAATACTGAGCTGCGAAATAAACAAAATCAACTATTGTCCTCGTTGTCTTAGCGCTTCAAAAACAACTATGGCAACGGTGTTGGAAACATTCAAAGAATCGTTTTGCCCCCTCATAGTAATCAATATATTTTGCTTTGCATTTTCTTCCCAAAAGGTTTGCACACCCTCCGCTTCAGTGCCAAAAACAAACGCACTTGCAGTTGTATAATCAACATCCAGATAATCTTTAGCTGCTTTAAGAGAGGTGGTAAAAACCTGAATTTTATTGGATTGAAAATAGTCCAAAATTTCTTCTTTCTCAGCGCAGATGATAAGCTGAGAAAATACACAACCTACTGACGAACGAATTACATTCGGGTTGAAAATATCCGTGTGAATATCCGAACATAAAACAGCGTCAACTCCTGCAGCATCGGCTATACGCAAGACGGCTCCAAGATTTCCGGGCTTTTCTATGCCATCCAAAACAAGGTATAGACCATTTTCTTTTGCTGTAATATTTTCAAAAGCAGATGTCCTGTATTTTGCAATACTTACTATTTTGCTGGTTCGGCCGCGAAATGCCAGTTTATCAAAAACTTCTTCAGATGTGCAAACAAAAGCAGTATGCATAGTAAGAGTCAGTTGTTGTAATTCTTCCAGCTCTTGTTCACTTAAATATTGAGCAAAATAAAAGACTGTTTCTATTTGAAATCCATTCTTTATTGCCAGCAATGTTTCTTTCCATCCGTCAATAACAAATAATCCGCTCTCTTTACGCAGACGGGATTTTTCCTGCAACAATAAAGTCTGTTTTATCAACGGATTTTGTGGTGATGTAATTATTTTCACGCTACAAAAATGAAGAATTATTTTGTAGATTTAAACATGGCAAAAAAAGAAATCATTCGTTGTGGCTGGTGTGTGGGCAAACCGCTTTATGAAAAATATCATGATGAAGAATGGGGCGTCCCTGTTTATGACGATCAAAAACAATTCGAGTTTTTAGTGTTAGAAAGTGCACAAGCAGGGTTGAGTTGGTGGACAATCTTACAAAGACGTGAAAATTACAGAAAGGCATTTGCTGGTTTTGATTATAAAAAAGTGGCCAAATTTTCGCCGGAAAAAGTAGAACTACTCATGCAGGATGCAGGCATCATTCGCAATCGAAAAAAAATAGAAGCAACGGTGAATAATGCAAAAAGATTTATGGAAGTACAAAAAGAGTTTGGTTCTTTTTCCGATTATATCTGGTCATTTGTAGGTGGAAAGCCGAAAAAAAACAAGATAAAAAGCCTTGCTGAGATTGCAGCAACCAGCACAGAATCAGATGCGCTGGCAAAAGATATGAAGAAAAGAGGATTTCAATTCTTGGGTTCTACCACTTTGTATGCCCACATGCAGGCCACGGGATTAATTAATGATCATATTCAATCTTGCTATTGTAGGTAGCATGGGCATTAAGATATAATATCCCGTTTATTTTTTATTGAACTTCCACACACCACCGATATTGCCTTCTACCAGTTGCGCTGTAGCACCATGTGCTTTTACATTGCCATTGACAAACATCGACGAGCGTTTTTTCTTACCCATATCCGGCAAATAATAAGCACCACCTAATTTGAAATAGATAGGCAAAGGCAGGCGATAGGTATGATATAAATAGGCTCCCAATTCGAAATGCATGGCAAACCTGCCAATCAATATTTCATCTGCGATATTAATACTCAATTCAGTGGCGACTTTTTTTAATTTCTTCTTCTCGGTTTCTAATGTATTCACATAAATATGCGGTTCGCCGAAATTAAATTCGAGTGTCAGTCCGGCAGATAGTTTATTGCAAATATTGATATATCGCGAATAGCCGATACTGGTTGTTTGCATTAGCCAGGGTTTCTCTTTGATGAATTTGGTTACATCCAACATGCCGATACCCGCTTTGGCATAAAGTTCATTCTTTAACACCGGCTTTCTTGAAAATGAATCCCGGTTTACAGCAATCGGTTTGTTTTGCGGATAATAGACTAAACCAATCGTGCCGGTTGGTGTATTGATGCCTAAGTTGGGCAACTGTACAGCTCCGTCTGAAAAGTGCGAGTAAGTAAAGGCAGTGACCAACTTAAATTGCCTTGAAATTTTCCAGTCTAACCCGAAACGAATTAAGACAAAAACATTAACATAAGAACCAATCGGATTATCTACCGGATTTTTAATGGCATCATACTTCTTTGTAAGCACACCCAGCCCTGCCCCCATCTTGAGATAAAAATCCACTACTTTGCTTCGTACTAAAGGATATTTCCAAAACATATACGTACCAAAGCCGTTTCCAATAGTATCTCGATTGTGATGTATTACCGCATAAAAGCCACCGCCTATTTCAGGATAATGTAATTTTTTTTGCCAGTTTTTAGTGCCGTCTGTTTGTTTAAATGCACTGACCTCGACGGCATAGCTGGGGCCGTTAATAGTTGGTCTGAAATTGGTTGTATGCCGAAATACTCTGCCCACATGCATGTTGGCTTCTATGCCAATTTTTCCGGGAAACTGTGCCGGCTGGTAGCGTTTTATGCCTTTGGCTGTAGCCTGGCTACAGGCTGCATAAAGGAACAGGGGTAAGAAGATTTTCAGGAGATTTCCGGACATCAGGTGTACTTTTCAGTTGTTTCTATGCAAAAGTATCATTTTTTCCGTGTGATGTATTCATATGAAAATAAGTGGTAAGATGAGACTTATCTTGTTTCGTAAACATTTTTTAAAAGACCGGAGAAAAAAACGTTTTGAATATTTTGAAAAATATGTAACTTTGCACCTCACATCTAGGCTGATGGTGTAACGGTAGCACAGAGGTTTTTGGTGCCTTTAGTTAAGGTTCGAATCCTTATCGGCCTACAAAAAAAGTCCCGCATTAGTGGGACTTTTTTGTTTTTTGTTGAAATATTTTTCGTTTTAAGTTATTACCTGAATCTGAAATAGAAGATTAATAGGAGAATAATTTATTAATTTTAAAACCGCCCCCTTTAGTCCCCCTCCTGTTTTTAGGAGGGGGTAGGGGGAGGTAGATTCCCAAACTTAATAAATGTTGAAATCAACTCTTTGTGTTCATTATACTTGTCCCAAGCTCAGGTATTTATGCAAAATGATTTGCAAAGTTTTCTTTACCTACCATTCGTTCAAGTCATCTATGCAGTTGTAATAACAATTTGCTAGCTCAAAAAAACTACACTGCAAACATCTCAAAACTACGATTCACAAACTTCGTCAATGCTTCGCCTTTGAGCATATTTTGAGAGAGCAATGCCAGGTCGTAAAGCTGTTTGATATATTCCGTTTGTTTCTCGGCAGATTCTGAAAGTAGTTTATTGTTCAGCGGATTATTGGTATTGACTACTAAATTCAGTTTTTCGTCCATACCGCCAAACATAAATGGTGAACCACCGCCCATTTTTTGCATTTCAGCCATACGGCGCATAAATTCGTTGCGTGTTATCAAAACGGGTGCATCTGAAGGAGAAAGTGCCTTCAGTTCTATATCCGCTTTGGATTTTTCAACTACATTTTCGTACAAAGATTTTAAGCTGTCTTGTTGTTCTTGTGTCATGACAGATTCCTGTGCCCCATCTTTTGGAATCAGATTAGCTACAATGTCGGCATCTACACGTTTAAACTGCAGTTTGTCATTACCCTCACCCGATGTATTTTTCATTTCCAGTTGCTGGATAAAATGATTGTCGATAACTGTTTCTAATTTTACCACTTCGTAGCCGTATTCCTTTACTTGCTGTATATAGCTGTGTTGTTCTTCTGTATCCGAAGTGTATAGGATAACGAGATTGCCGTCTTTGTCTGTTTGATTGTCTTTAATCTTGTTTTTCAGTTCATCCAACGTATAATATGCCCCGTCAGTAGTTTGGAATAAGGCGTAACCGATGCTGCGCTCATAAAATTTCTCATCACTCAGCATACCGTATTTTACAAACAAACTGATTTCATTCCATTTATCTTCAAACTGCGTGCGGTCATTGTTAAACATCTCCTGTAGTTTGTCAGACACTTTTTTGGAAATATGCTGATTGATTTTTTTGACATTCGCATCGCTTTGCAGATAAGAGCGAGATACGTTCAAAGGAATATCCGGTGAGTCGATCACACCATGCAAGAGCGTTAAATATTCAGGTACAATTTCGCCTACATGGTCTGTTACAAACACTTGGTTGCAATAGAGCTGTATCTTGTCTTTTTGTACCTCAAATTTATTTTTCAATTTAGGAAAATACAGGATACCCGTAAGATTAAACGGATAGTCCACATTGAGATGAATCCAGAATAAAGGTTCTTCAAAATTCATCGGATATAATTCCCGGTAGAAGTTTTTGTAATCTTCATCCGTGAGCGAAGAAGGTGTTTTAGTCCATGCAGGCTCCGTGTTGTTGATGATATTCGGCTCTTCGGGTTTGCCTTCTTTTTTGTCTTCTTCGCTTTGCCATTTCATCCCAAATTGAATAGGGATGGGCAAAAACTTACAATATTTTGTAAGCAGTTCTTTTATTTTATAATCTTCCAGAAAATCTTTAGAATCATCGTCTATATATAAGATGATATCAGTGCCTCGTTCTGCTTTTTCAATTTCATCCAAAGTAAATTCAGTAGAGCCATCACAAGTCCATTTTACTGCCGGGGTATCTTTATACGATTTCGTTTGAATTTCCACTTTAGAAGCCACCATAAATGAAGAATAAAAACCTAAACCAAAATTTCCGATGATAGAAGCACCATCTGTATTTTTTAGTTTTTCTACAAATTCGCCGGCACTTGAAAAAGCAATCTGGTTGATGTATTTTTTTACTTCATCCGCTGTCATACCCAAACCTTTGTCCGAAATAGTGAGCGTGCCTTTTTCTTTATCAGCTTTTATCTGAATGGTTAAATCGCCAAGGTCGCCGGTTGCTTCGCCGAGTTGAGAAAGTCCTTTCAGTTTTTTAGTAGCATCAACAGCATTAGAGACTAACTCGCGCAGAAATATTTCGTGGTCAGAGTAAAGAAATTTTTTGATAATGGGAAAGATGTTTTCCGTTTGCACATTAATTTTTCCTGTTTCCATATTGTCAGTTGTTTTTAGAAGTATATGAATAAAATGATAAAAACCAGAAATGTCAATAATTATACCATCGCCATATGCTGACAAAGTGGCGTAAAACAGGATTTTTAATGGTTAATGATGAATTGAAAATGCAGAATGGAGAATCAATGTACCCGTGTCGTCAGAAGCTTCCATCTTTTCTCGTGCCGTCAGATGTTTCCATCAGACGGATATATTTTGCCGATTCATTTCTTCCGTCAGGTCGGAAGACCTGACGGCAAAGTGAAATAGTTTATTCAGTGCTAATTGTCAGTCAAAAAAAATGCACAAAAGGTATTTGATAAAACATAAAAACGCAAGCCTGATAAATAAAAGATTATTCTTTGTGAATACCTGTTCTGTCAAAGAAATGAATTTCTTTAAAAGAATAATCTGCTATAATAAAAGAATCATTATTTAGTTTAAGCACGACAAATTCTTTTGATATTGGTTCGTCATGCTCTTGTAATATAAACAGTACTTGATTTGTTTTTGCATTATTCTCAAACTTAAAACGAATATCTGCATTTGTTAATTGGATAATAGTATTGTCAGGTCTTTTTTTACGAATTACATAACTATCTTCAGTATTGCCAGGCTTATCTAAAAATAAATAATCCACATTGGGATCAAACACTAAGAGGTTATCTGAAGGATTGAATTTATCTCTTCCTAATCGTTCGTTTTCTTTTTTCATCTTTTGAGCCGGATCATTCATGATGTCTTGATCACCGGGTTGTGGATCAGCGGAAGCAGGCTTGGTATTTAAGTTATATAAAGATTGGTCTAAATCATTATAATAGGCTCTTAAAATCTTGACAAGTTCACCCTTTTTGTTTATTAAAATAGTGTTTGTGTATTTCCAAATTCCTCCGACAAGCTCCGTATTTACATTACTGTTGTAGCTTTTTGCAATTGAATCAAAACTAAAATTTCCATTACTATTTGTACTCAATACAATTCCTTCAAACCCAGGACAAGATGAACAACCTTTAGTACTTTGAGCAGAATTTTTTGTTTCATTATTTTTCTTAGAAGGTAATGTTTCTTTCTTAGTAGCTGTTACTTCTTTACTTTTATTATTGGAAGGTATCGACTTTGAAGTTGTTTTTGTATTTGATTTTGTCTTCTGTGCTAAAGTAACCTGTGTAGTTAACAACAGAAATATTAATAATAATGTACCAAAAATTTTCATGATTAAATTTTTTTGCGAAAGTAATAAAAAATCACAATTACAGAATAGCAAATATTTTGCCAAAATAATACATTAATTTCTTTCCGAGCCGTCGGATGTTTCCATCCGACGGTCCGACGTTCGATGCCCGTCAGGTCGGAAGACCTGACGTCACACGGAAGACCCGACGGCAACGTAAAGTAAATTTTATTCACTACATGTTTAATAAATTCTTAAATACTAAAATAAAATTGACAAACATCAAAACGCAATTACTTCATTTCCAACATGCATTAGAACTATTTTTAATAAAATCTTTACATTTTTTAACCTAACTATTGCAAATGTGAAAGAAGTACCTTATTTTTGTCATTCAAATGTGGAAAACTCTATACTTGTATAGACATTTTTCACAAATGGGGGACTAACTAACTAACTAACTAACTTTGTTTAACAAAGAAAATACATCAGAACGCATGTTGGCTGTTTTTAACAGCTGACATGCGTTTTTTTTTAAACGGAATAAAATGGGAAATAAATTGATGAGCTTACAGGCAAGACACTTATTCTTCAAAAGAGCAATGGCATTAACAACCATTACTCAACAAGCATGGAATAATTCAACTAATTCCGGTTCTGAAAATCTGACGGATATGTCAGCTTCAACTTTTAAAAGTAGTAAAATGAAAAATACTAAATTCACCTCTTTTGTGTTTGCATTATTAACAACTCTTTTGTTGTTTACTGGCAAATCTGCAATGGCTTCTCCTGGTAATAACATCTTTATCGATGCTTCTTTTCCAGGTGCGATTCCTACTGCCAATAAAATGCAGTTTTGCCAGCCAGATACGTTTAGAATGCAGGTAACCAACCTTACTTCTAATACCTTAACGGATGCACATTTGTATTTTAATCCTTTCTCCAGAAATCCAATTTCTGGTATAATAGATTCTACTTGGGTAAAGGCAAATACTGTAAAAGAATTCCGATTCAATTCAGTGGAAAGAAACATGCCCATCCCTGATTTTAATATAGCAACAAAAAACTTACCCTTATCGATAATTATCCCTGTTTCAGGTTTGCCTAAAAAAGCAAATAAAGAATTTGGGTTTAAATCATTACAATTAGCTATACAGCATAAATTTATTTCGGATATTAAGGTAGAATTGCTTAGCCCAAACGGAACATTGGTTTGGATTACAAACCGTAATGGTAAAGATGGGGGCAATTATATTGAAACGCGTTTTTCTCAAAATGGTTTTAAAGGACACATTACTCAGGGTAAAGCGCCCTTCTTGGGAGAATATATTCCTGATGGAGAGTTATCAAATTTTAATAACAATCAGAATCCTAATGGAAATTGGATTTTAAAGGTATACGACTTAAGACAAGGGGATTCAGGGGAATTTAAGAGTGTGTCTTTATTTTTTGGTTCTTCGCCTGCCGTAAAAGCCTTTTCGGCTTGTAGCTTTGATACACCTAAAGGATGTAAATGTTCAAAGAACAAAAATGAAGGATGGCTAATGCCGGATCTTCGTATTGTCGAAGAGTTCACATTGAATAATATAACTGAATTTTCGCCATCGGATGTGCGGAGTGGTAGAATTTTGTTTGGGGTAGAAACGGTCAACCTAGGTTTAGGTCCATTAGAAGTGGTCAGTGAAAATAAATGGTATTGCGATAGTATAGAGGTCAAGAATTCTCAACCTTGTCCAGATGGAAAATACGCCAAAACTAATTTAATTCAGGTTATTTATGGTTTAAAGAACGGCAAATGGCAAACCCAACGACACCAAGCGGGCACCATAGCTTACGATGAGCGTCCTGGTCATGAACACTTTCATGCAGATGAATTTGTTTCTTATGAATTGTTACAAAAGGTAGACAATGAAAGTGATGTGAATAAATGGAAACTAATCAGTACGGGTGTAAAGGCAAGTTTCTGTATTTGGGATTTGTCGTGTTGTAGGGACGATATTGCTAATTGTAAAATAGAAAAAGTGTATTCGGCAAAAAATATTCCTAATTACGGATTAGGAGGAAAATATAATGCATGCAATGAAGCCCTTCAAGGTCTTTCGGTTGGCGGCATAGACTATTATGGCGAAAATTATGAGGGACAAGATATAACATTGCCCAAAGGATTAAAGAATGGTACATATTATTTGCGGTTAAAAGTTGACCCTAATAATAATTACAAAGAAAGTAATGAAACTAACAATATTATTATCATTCCTATTCAACTTTCAAAACAAGAGAAATAATCTATTAAATTAAAATTTAGATTCTAAAATCATGAGAAAAATTATACAACTAAAAAGTAACAAGCAGCTTTTCAAGAAAAGTGGGCTATTGCTGATTGCATTGAGCCTTTCATTGCTCTCGTATTCTGTTACTAAGACTAGTACAGGAAATGGAAACTGGAGCAATGCTTCAAGCTGGTCGCCGTCGGGAGTTCCGGCTGCCAACGATAGTATAATTATTAACCATGCTATTGTACTGGATCAGGATATTGAGCTAACCGCGGGAGGTAAGCTTACCATAAATTCTGGAGCTTCATTAATTGGTAATATTAGTACTCGAAGAATAGGCTATACCTTATCAAATACAGGTCCTTCAGTTCGAGTAACGAATTATGGAACATTGACAATAGGTAGGTATAACAGATCGGCGTCAGGTGGAAATTCTAATGATGATCAGTATTTTGATAATTATGGTACTTTTAATTTATCTGATAACATTGATTGTAATGGTTCTGCTAGTGCATTTGCAATGGCATGGGGAGTCTTTACTAATCATGCAGGAGCTGTAATAAATGCTTCTCCGTGTGTTTATATCGGTGGTGGAACAAGCCAGGCCGAGTTTCATAATTCAGGTGAGATATTTTTTAATTGTTCTACATGTTCTAACGCCTTCGCGGCTCATTCTACCTCTACTATAATTAATCACCCTGGCGGGCATGTTACAGCGGTAGAACTAATGACCATGGGAGGTTTAGATCAGCACAATTATGGTTGTATCAACGCACTTGGGGGGATAAGAGTTTTTGAAAAAACAAGTAATGGAGGTAATGGTACTTTTACGTTGCATGATAATTCCAAAATTTTTGTACCATCAGGTCAACAATTTAATATTAATGCAAATACAACTTTAATTGGAATAGACGATGACAATAATAATGCGAACAATGCATGCGTTTCAACTCAAACACAGGTAACTAATAACGGAACCATCTCTGGTGAGTTTTACCTAAACGACCCGGACGGAATTGTTTCAGGAACTGTAGGATCAAATGTAGTATTAGGAACTGGAAACTGTGGTGGAGGTTGCACCGTCGCAGCTTGCGCTATTTCAAGTGTTACAGCCACTCCTGGTGCTTGCAACTCTGGCAATAACCAATATACCTTAACAGGAGCTGTTACCTTTAGTAATGCTCCAAGCAGTGGTACAATGACGATTACTGTAAGTGGAGGAGGCAGTCAAGTTTTCACTGCGCCATTTACGAGTCCTACCAGCTATTCGATATCGGGCTTAATTTCAGATGGCGTAGCTCATAATGTAGATGTAGTGTTTAGTGCAGATGCTAATTGTACTGGTAATACTAGTTTCACCGCTCCGGCTAGTTGTGTTACCTCTGGTTGTACAGGAGGTGCATTTACTTATCCTAATTTTCAAACTTTAGGTTGGCAATCAAGCCCTCTGGCTTGTGGTACGAATAATGGCAATATATCACAGTTATTTAATAATTACCTTGGAAGTGGTGTTGGAGCAACCTTTACTTATAGTACTAATATGTGGGATGGCGATGCTCCAAATTTATACCTCGCATCTCCTGCTTCTGGTGGCTGTGATAATCAGTTTAATACAACAATTGACGACCAACACTGTGCATCAAACTACCATGGAGCATTGCGATTTACAAATAATCAGCTCTCTAGTGGAGAAACGTTTGTAGAGGTGTCATTCAGTTCCCCTGTTTACCTAGATTTGGCACGTGTTGGAAGTATAAGTAGACTATCAGGAGGTAATTACGAATGGTTTCACGTGATCGCTTACGATGCTAACAATACCATAGTGCCGATTTCAACAAGTAATATGGTTGGTGGGTATATGGATTGTTCAAATAATATTACTTCAGGTGGAATGAACTTTATAGCTGATGGTGCAGGAGGGGTATATGTGAACCCTACAGCTATCATACTTCAAAGCAATGGATTATATGGCCATGCAGATATTACCATTCCCAATGTGGCTATTCAAAAACTTCGTTTTGAACATTGGGCTGCACCTTCGACTACTGACCATACCTTGCGAGCAGCAGTTTATTCTAGTGTGATAATGAATGTTTTGTGTGTTTCACCTGCATGTGTGAAGCCTAACGCAGGGTCTAATATAACCGCACTGCCTGGTTCATGTTATAATTTAACAGGGAGCAATCCAACAACAGGCTTATGGAACCCTTTAGCAGGAAATCCTACAGGTGCAACTTTAGGCACTACGGTAAATGGCACTGCTCAAGTGTGTTTTGCAAATACTGCAGTAGGAGTATTTGGTTTTACCTACTCAATCTCAACAGGGTGCGAAGATACTATGTACGTTACGATTAATCCAGTAATAGCACAGCCATGTGCCAATACCACATTATGGGCAATCAATGAGGATAACGGTCACTTGTTTTCTGTCAGTAATTGGTCAACTCAATCAGGGGTGAATACAACTACTACGGACTGGGGTTTAATAAAATGGTCGAGTGATAATTGCGCTACAAGCACTAATATTAATAATTCTGG
This sequence comes from uncultured Chitinophagales bacterium, assembly GCA_964584555.1. Lineage (GTDB taxonomy): Bacteria > Bacteroidota > Bacteroidia > Chitinophagales > JADIYW01 > JADJSS01. The sequence goes on along the minus strand of CAZPBT010000041.1, from coordinate 1,201 downwards.
GGGTTCCGAATTGGAGTCTGCCGCATGGGACCCAATTACAAATGAATATTATTTCACATCTAATAAGTCCTTAGGTTCATTCAATGCCCCTGTACTACTCAAAATCAAAATAAATGACCTCGTAAATGGTCAGCAGCCATGTGCAACTGTGATAGGCTCTATTGCTGCAGGAGGTCAGGATATCGAAAGTCTTGCCATAGATCCAGCAACTGGGGATTTGTATGGTGGTTCTAAAGCAGGTGGAGATTTGTACAAGTTTAATAAGACCACAGCTGCTATTATAAGTGGTTATCCTGTACAAATGACAAAACCAGGAGGCGGTAATCTGAATGACGCGGAGTCCCTTACTTTTGATTATAGTGGCAATTTGTATGTTTCTGAGACTGATGATAAGGATGTATACATAATTAATCCAGTAACAGGTGCTGGTATATCAACATTCGATAATAATACTGCACCATTAGGTCTTGATGGCTTGACATGGGATTTTGTAGGTAATAGGCTAATTGGTTTTGAAGATAATTCTGCTAGTGGTTTTAGTAACCTTTTTGAAATTACAGCAGGTAATGGTTCGAATATATTTTTAGCAAATACTTTTGCTGCAGGACTTGTAGATATAGAAGGCTTAGAGTTAGCTTGTCCAGATGTAGTTTGTACACCACCAACAGCGGATGCAGGTTCTACACAAAATTTAGATTGTACAATAACAAGTGCCATGATAGGAACAACTGCAATTGTAGGTAATACGTATTCATGGAGTCCAGCATTAGGATTAAATGATACAACTATAGCACAACCAACAGCAAGTCCAACATCAACTACAGTTTACACGGTAACTGTAACAGGAAGTAATGGATGTACTGCAACATCAAGTGTAACAGTGAATGTGGTGGTAAATCCAACACCATCAGTATCTATCACAAACAATAATGATAGCTTATGTAGTGGTGAGGCAACAGATATTGACTTTACATCAACAGTAGCAGGAACAGTGTTTAACTGGACAGTTGTTACAGGTGGTGCTACAGGAGCAACAGCCGGAACTGGAGCCGCGATAGCACAAACATTGACAAATACTACTACTGCTCCAATTACAGTAACGTATGCCGTAACACCAAGCTTTACAAATAATGGAGTAACATGTTCTGGTACTACACAAAATGTGAGTGTGGTAGTAAGTCCAGCACCACAATTAACCGTA
>CAZPBT010000040.1:0-16703 GCA_964584555.1 uncultured Chitinophagales bacterium | reverse complement strand
CTTTACTTAGGCGCACGGATAATCAGCAAAAGCGCAATTACGCCAAAAATCATATTCGGTATCCAAACGGCAATCAGCGGGCTCAAGGTGCCCTTAGTGGCAAATACCGTAGAAAACTGCTGTATGATGATATAGGCTCCGCTCAGTAACATGCCGGCTACAATATACAAACCCATGCCGTTGCGCACTTTTTTGGTAGTCATTGCCACGGCAATCAAGGTTAGAATAATCGTGGAAAACGGAATAGCCGTACGGCGGTAATATTCTACCCAATACACTTTTACGTTTTCATTGCCTTTGCGTATCTGATCGTCAATAAATTTGCGCAATTCCTTGGTCGTCATGGTTTCCATATCATACACCTGCCTTACAAAATCGGGTGGGGTAAGCGGAAGACGCAATAAGGTATCATTGCCGCGCTGCACCACATCCATGTCTTTCCCTACTGTCCGGTACACATATCGATTTAATCGCCATTTGTGTTTCGTCGAATCCCATTGCATATTTTCCGCAGACATCTTGTAGAGCAATTCTTTGTCCACTATTTTTTCTATCGTAAACTTATAGCCCATTTTGCCGTAAGCATCATAATTCTGCACATAAATAAAGGTGTCTTTCCCAATCTGGAAATGATAATTAATATCCGAAGTGCGGCTGTCTTTTTTCGATGCATATTTTTCTTCAAAAGCAATTTTTACTTTATTGGATTTAGGTAATAACTGATGATTATACAGCGTAAAAATACCCGTGAGCAATACCGCAGTAAACATATACGGATACAGCAGTCTGTAAAAGCTGACTCCGCCATTGAGCATACAGATGATTTCAGTGTTTTCTGTCAGCCGGGAGGTAAAATACACTACGGAAATAAAAACAAAAATCGGGGCAAGCATCAGCCCTATCCAGGGGATAAAATTGATGTAATAATCAAAAATAACAGCGTTGAGAGGGGCTTTGTTGTCGATAAACTCGTCTATCTTTTCCGTAATATCAATGACTATGGCTATTGCACTCAGCAGGAAAATGGCAAAGAAAAACGTTACCAGAAATTTTTTAATGATATAGCGATCTAAGATTTTCAATCGGTATAGAAAGGTTGTCTTTTTTGTTCAATAAAAATCGTAAAGCAAAAGTACATATTTATATAGCGAAAAGAGTGCCTTGTGTTATACGATGAAAATTAGCAGGTTATTTTATTCTTCTTTTTTAACAGGCGCGATAGAATCGCTTTGTGGCGTATCTTTTTTCAGCAATAAATTTTCTTTCTCATTCAGCTTTTTAGTAATTTCTATGGTGTCAGCAGCCGCATCATCTTCAGAAGTTACTACTTTACCGCTGCCATATAAAATATCCCATACCGGCTGTATCTTATATACATTTTGGCTATAATGATTACTCAAAATTACAATCGTTGTTTTATCACTTATTTTGCGGTTAAAAACAGAATTATAACTATGCCACCAGCCATTGTGATAAATAAGACGAGAGCCGTCGGGTTGGTCTTGCATGCGCCAACCTAATCCGTAATTTTTTACACCTTGTCGTTCAAAACTTTGTGGCGTAAAGGCCATGCCCAATAAATTCAACGGAATAAATTTCCCGGCATACAATGCTTGATCCCATTTATATAAATCTCTCACGGTGGTATAAATACCCTTGTCCCCTACTACGCCATCTGTATATACTATTTGATCTTCTTTCCATTTGCTTCCTTTATACCCTTTGGTTGCAGACGGTCGGGTACTCTTTGGGTCATATAGCCAGCTGTCTCGCATGCCTAAAGGGATAAAAATATTTTGATGCAGAAAATCGCAAAAGGGCATACCCGAAACTTTTTCTACAATCAAAGCGAGCAATACATAATTGGAATTATTGTATCTGAAGCGAGTATCCGGTGAAGCATAAACGGCAGGCCGATTGCGTATCATCATATCCAGCACATCTTTATTGTCCATAAATTGCGTTTTGTCTTTCCAGTATTGCTCACTGAAATTTAAATAATCAGGCAAACCGGAACGATGATTTAGCAGCATACGCACGGTAATACCCTTGTATGGGAAGTTGGGGAAAAACTTTTGCAAACTATCTTCCAAAGACAACATCTTCTGGCTTAATAATAATAAAATGGCACCCGAAGTAAATGTCTTTGATGTGGAAGCAATTTGAAAAGTAGAATACGGTGTAATTTTAGTACCGAGGTAGTAATCCTTATAACCATAATACCGCTCAAATATTGGAGTGCCTTTGTATGAAATCAACACAGCACCATTAAATCCGTTGGAGTCCACTTTCTTTTCAAAATAACAATCCAGAGCATGTATTTTTTCTACGATGGATGAATCTTGTAAGTTAACAGGTTCGCGGTAATACGACCAGTATTCTTCCGGCTTGATATCTGGCATTTGAAAACCCGTGGGCGTTTTAGGCTGTTTGTGCTGGCAATAAGACAGACAAAAACAAAATAAAATACTAAATATGCTGAGTATGAATTTTTTCATTTTCCGTTTGCGTTTTTCTTCTTCTGAAATCATTACAAAATACTTGACACAAAGGTATTTTTTTTGTTAAAAAATGCTATCATTTAGTTATAGGCAAAAGTTGATAAAGGAAACGATATAGCACGAAGTAATTTTTCTTATTTTCGTTTCAAATTATTTTATGCAAATCAACCAGCCCTTGTTAATGGAATACGAGTACGAATGCGGTAATACTCGCAAACTTTTAGAAACTGTTCCTTTTGACAACCCTACATGGAAACCCAATGAAAAATCCATGAGTCTTGTTGAATTGGCGACACATGTTGCCGAAATTCCGTCATGGATGAGCTTTACATTAGATTTTCCGGAATTGGATTTTGCAAAGTTTGAATATAAATTACCCGAAATCAATAATGTGGAAGAATTGCTTGCACTTCACGACAAAACAGTTGCAGAAGCGTTAAGTGTATTAGCTAAAGCTACTGACGAACAGATGATGGAAAACTGGACGATGCGAAATGGTGAGCAAATTTATTTTACTATGCCCAAAGCTAGTGTATTGCGTAGCTGGGTATTCAATCATCTCTACCATCACCGAGGGCAACTTACCGTGTATTTGCGTATGTTAAACGTGCCATTGGTGGGCATGTATGGCCCTACGGCTGATGATAAAATGTAAAACCAGATTTTATCTGCAATGTCTATAGAAGTACAATCATTATCCAAAATTTACAACGAACAAAAGGCAGTAGATGCCATTTCTTTTTCTGTGAAGAAAGGAGAAATTCTGGGCTTTTTGGGACCAAATGGTGCAGGAAAATCGACTACCATGAAAATGCTGACTGCCTACATTCCGCCTACATCGGGCACGGCAAGTATTTGTGGTTTCGATATTGTAAAACAGTCGTTGGAAGTCAAAAAAAATATCGGCTATTTACCCGAAAACAATCCATTGTATTACACCATGTATGTAAAAGAATTTTTGGAGTTTATCGGGAAATTAGACGGACAAGTGTCAACCGTAAGCGATAAAGAAATCAAAGATGTGATTGGATTGGTGGGTTTGACGAATGAACAACATAAGAAAATCGGACAATTATCTCGTGGCTACAAACAACGGGTTGGACTGGCACAAGCATTACTAAATAATCCTGAAATCCTGATCTTAGATGAGCCGACATCCGGCTTAGATCCGAATCAGTTAGCCGATATCCGACAGCTTATCAAAGATTTAGGCAAAGAAAAAACTATCTTGTTTTCCACACATATCATGCAGGAAGTACAGGCTGTTTGCGACAGAGTAGTAATTATAAATAAGGGAAAAATTGTGGCAGATGCAACACCCGAAAATCTGCAACAGACTTTGAGCGGTAATGTACAAGTGGAAATCGAGTTTGAATTAAATGAAAATGCGGAAAGCCTGAAAAAAATAGAAGAGGTTGTACATGTTCAGCAGCTATCCAATACACATTTTATCTTGCAAGGAAGAGAAAGCAAACAGTTGCGCAAAAATATTTTCACTTACGCAACTCAAAAAAACAATGCACTTCTCACGCTGAAAGAAGAAAATAAAAGCCTGGAAGATGTCTTCCACGAATTAACGAAATAACATGACCGCACTTTTAAGAAAAGAAATAAACGAATTTTTCTCCTCGCTGATTGCCTATATCAGTATGGCTGTGTTTTTTATCGTATTGGGGTTGAATTTATTTGTTTTTGAAGGCAATATTTTCGACAGCAATTATGCCACGCTTGATTCATTTTTTACGCTTGCACCGTGGATACTTATTTTCTTAATTCCGGCAATTACCATGCGCACTTTTGCCGATGAGAAACAAAGCGGCACAATTGAACTTTTAGGCACCAAACCGTTGACAGACACCCAGATTATTTTGGGGAAATATCTTGCTGCCTTGCTTTTGTGGTTTATTATTTTTCTTCCCACTTTTATTTATTTCATTGCCGTAAAAAATCTAAGCCTTGCACAAGCACCCATTGACAGCGGTGCGACATGGGGCAGTTATATCGGTCTGTTTTTTTTAGGAGCGGTATTTACAGCCATAGGCGTATTTTCTTCCTCCATTTCCAATAATCAAATTGTGGCGTTTATCTTGGGTGTGTTTTTGTGCTATTTGATGTATGATGCCTTTTATCGCCTAAGTGCCCTTCCCGTGTTTTCCGGCAGAATGGATTATATCATTCAGTCCATTGGGTTGAATGCACATTATGATGCTATCAGTCGGGGCGTAGTGGACACCAGAGATATAGTTTATTTTTTAAGTGTGATTATCTTGTTTTTTATCGGAACAAGAACAAGTTTAGAAAGCCGGAAATGGTAAGATATAACAAGATAATTCGAAAACGAGAAATGGGAAAAAACACAAATCACAGTTTACTATTTACAAATCATAATGTCTAGCAATCATTACATAAAACAATCTTTTAAAATTCTGGCGATAAGTTTGCTTGCGGTATTGCTTTTAAATATTGTGTCCTCCTTAGTTTATAAACGATTTGATTTAACAGAAGAGAAGAGATATACGCTGACTCCGGCAACGAAGAATCTGTTGAAAAATCTGAATGAAAATGTAGAAGTAGAAGTTTACCTGGAAGGAAAGAATTTGCCTGCCGGCATAAAAAGCTTACGCAACGAAACCAAGGAATTACTGCAAGAGTTCCGCAATATTTCCAAAGGAAGAGTGACCTATAAATTTTTCGATATCAATTCTATTAAAGACCAAAAGAAACGGGAAGAGTTTCAGATGAATTTGGTCAATAAAGGTTTGCGTCCAACGAATCTGGAAGTAAAGTCAAACTCCGGCTATTCGGAAAATATCGTATTTCCGGGTGCTTTGGTAAAGGCCGGTGGAAATGAAATCCCTGTTCAGATTTTAGAAAATCAGTTTTCTGTAGGCGCACAAGGTTCACTCAATAATTCAATTAATTTCTTAGAGTACAAAACAGCTAATGCCATACAAAAGGCTATCCGGAAAAAACGACCTAAAATTTTGTTTTTGCAGGGACATGGCGAATTAGGAGTAGCCCCTTTAGAATATTTATTAAAAGACTTGAATGCGCAAGGATTTGAAATTGATAAACTGGAGCTGAATAAAGATAAATTACTCAATAATGGTGTCGACATTTTAATGGTGGCCAAGCCTAATTCTGCTATCAGCGATCCGGAGAAATTCCTGATTGATCAGTATGTGATGCAAGGCGGTAAAACTATTTGGCTGTTGGATAATATCATTTGCGATTTGGATTCATTTAAACTGGCTCCCAGTATCTTCTCCGTTCCGCGCGATTTGAATCTTGATGATATTCTGTTCCGTTATGGAATTAGAATCAATCACAATCTAGTGATGGATTTATATTGCAATCAAATTCCGATTATAGAATCCATTGGCGGCAATCCGCAACCCAAACTTTTTCCGTGGGTATTTTATCCCATTGCTGTAAGCAAAAACAATCATCCTATCGTAAAAAATCTGGATCCTGTTGCTTTAAAATTTACCAGCTCTATCGACACATTAGGCAATCCGGGAGTGCATAAAACTATTTTGCTTTCCTCATCAGATTATAGCAGAGAACAAAATACCCCGTTTCAAATTTATTTAGAAGGAGCTAAGCAACGCCCCGATCCTTCTCTGTTTAATAAGAAAAATATTCCAATGGGTGTTTTGCTGGAAGGAAATTTCCAGTCATTATATAAAAACCAACTTACTGAAGACTATCGTAAATTACTGGACATTCAGCAAGTAACGTACAAAGCTGAGAGTGAAAAAAACAAGATGATAGTAATAGCAGATGGCGATATTGCATCAAATGAACTGGATGCTAAAGGTGTGCCACTGCCATTGGGTTATGACAAATACTCTCAGAAAATGTATGCCAATAAAGATTTTATGCTAAATGCCATAGAGTATCTGGTGGATGACAATAACCTGATAACCGCCCGCAACCGCGAGATAAAAATGCGCTTGTTAGACAAAGCCGAATTGCAAAATAAGAAAGGGCTATGGCAAGTGATAACACTTGTATTTCCGTTGGTTTTAATCTTGTTTTTCGGAACTGTATATAACAGAAGGAGAGTCAAGAAATATGGCAGTCAAGAATAATGCTTATCTGTACCCTTCCATTAAGATATACAGATTAAAAAATACATTAGTCGATTTAAATTATCATTTTCGGATTACCTGTAAATATTCCTTACTTTTACAGTATGAAAACTACTCCGCTTACAGCAATACACGAATCGCTCGGTGCTAAAATGGCTGAATTTGCAGGCTTCTATATGCCTATCCGCTATACCTCTGATATTGAAGAACATAATTGTGTGCGACAAAAAGTGGGTGTATTTGATGTATCTCACATGGGCGAATTTGTGATAAAAGGAGAGAAAGCACTGCCCTTTTTACAAAAAATAATTTCTAATGATGTAGCTAAATTAGAACGAGGTCAGGCACAATATGCTTACTTGCCAAATAAAAACGGAGGCATTGTAGATGATTTATTAGTTTATCATTTAGACGACGGTAATTATCTGTGCGTTGTTAATGCGGGAAATATAGATAAAGACTGGGCATGGTTTAATGAAAACAATACGGATGGAGCAGAATTGCACAATATATCCGAAGATACAGCCTTGCTGGCCATTCAAGGGCCTAAAGCTGAAGAGATATTACAAAAACTAACGGCTGTTGATTTGTCTGCCATTCCGTATTATCGTTTTGCTCGAGGCAATTTTGCCGGAGTTGACAATGTCATTATTTCCAATACCGGCTATACCGGAGCCGGCGGATTTGAATTATATTTTCAAAAATCACATGCCGTTGATATCTGGAATAAAATTTTTGAATCTGGAAAGGATGCCGGCATACAGCCTATCGGGTTGGGCGCACGCGATACTCTAAGATTGGAAAAAGGGTATTGTTTGTATGGTAATGATATTAACGATACAACTTCGCCATTAGAAGCCGGCTTAGGCTGGGTTACGAAATTCAATAAGGATTTTATTGCCAAAGAAATTCTACTGGAACAAAAACAAAATGGGCTAAAACAAAGATTAGTCGGCTTTGTAATGGTAGACAGAGGGATTCCCCGCCATGGTTATTTAATAAAAGATGAACATGGAAATCAGATTGGCGAAGTAAGCTCTGGTACTCAATCTCCCACGTTAGGATATGGTATCGGTATGGGATATGTAGCTATTGCGTACTCCGCACAAGATGCTGTCATTTATATCGACATCCGAGGAAAATTGCTTAAAGCAAAGGTGATAAAACTGCCTTTTTTATAAGATGGTTCGCTGGTTCTTACTTTCGATTTCTCTACTGCTCATCTTTAGCTGTAAAAAAGAATCTGAAATACAGCAGAGTTTATTTACTTCTTCAACTTTAGAAAGCTACCGCTTTGTACAACAATTATCCGCTCAACAGATTTCCAACCTGATTGATACCACGGGTACATCTACCGGCATTGCTTGCATTTATCCGGTAAACATTTATGAAGTTACCTATCGTACTACCAATTTTAAAGATGAAGCATGTTTAGCAAAAGGAATAATTTGCTTTCCGGTAGTCAGCAGAATGCTGATACCTGTAATATCTTTGCAGCATGGTGCCATATTTTCTAAATACAACATAAAAGCCGATACTACAGAAGATATATTCAATATGTCTGCATTATTATGTTCTGAATCAGGCGCAGCCGTCTGTGTGCCTTATTACATTGGTATTGGCGATGTAGCTGCAACACATCACTTTTTCAATGCAAAAGAAGAAACAAATGCTGTCATTGATATTATTCGTACACTCACCGATTTATCTGCTAAGACTAACTCCGGAGTAACCATCATGAATGAGCTTATTTTAGCCGGCTATTCACAAGGGGCTCATGCTAGTTTAGCTACTTTAAACAAGATAGAAGGATCGTATAGCCGCGATTTTAATGTGAAGTTAAGTGTCCTGATTTCTGGGATTTATTCCTTTGAGGCCAGTCAGCAACTGTCATATATTACAGATTCAGCGGCTTACACTTATACATCGGTTTTTCCATATTTAATAAGAAGCATACAGGAAACTAAACCGCTTTACCCCGATTATTCATCTTACCTTAAACATCCTTACGACTCGTTGTGTTCATCTGTTTTTTCCTCACACTTGCCGGAAGATACTATCTTAACACGATTTCCACTTTATGCAGCAAATATGCTACAACCTGATTTCAGAAATGAGCTTCAGACGAATTCTCAACATCCTTTTTGGAATGCATTATATGAAAACGATTTACTCAATAATCCAAACCCTATAACGCCGATTTATTTTTATTACAGCGCTGCTGATGAAGTTGCTAAGCCTCAAAATTCAACACTTGCCTATAATCAATTCAGAACGACAAATAATAGTGTGTATATCGAAAATGTAGGAAATGTTTCACATTTGACTTCTTGCTTTGCAGGATTAAAAAGAATGCGCCGATGGGTTTACAAACAGGTAAAACTTATACCTTACTGATTTCATCCATAATAAACTGCATCAGTTCTTTTACATAAGCACGGTCAAAATGAAAGGAAACCCCTGCTGTACGATAAATTTCCGGAAGGGTCTTCGTATAACCTAAAGCTAAGGCCTCTTTATATTGCTGAATGGCTTTTTGTTTATCTTGTTTATAGTTGCGCCAAACACCAATTGCTCCTAATTGTGCTATGCCATATTCGATATAATAAAATGGCACCTCAAAGATATGCAATTGTTTATGCCAAAATATTTTTTGAAGTTCATTATAGTCTTTCCAGTCGAGTACATTTCCATAAAACTGACTATGCATTTCCTGCCATTTAGTTTCTCGTTCTTCAGCTGTATGTTCGGGATGGAGATATATCCAGTGCTGAAACTTATCTACTAAGGCTATCCAGGGCATGATGCCAATGATACGCTTCAGATGATTGCGGATAGCTCTTTTTTTATTGTGTTCATCGTAAAAATACGATAATCCGTCAAAACTCATCAATTCCATACTCATCGATGCCAATTCCGCATTCTCTGAGGTGATTTCCTGATCAAAATTATAGGGTAAATCGCGGGTTAAGAAAGAATGCACGGCGTGTCCTGCTTCGTGAACTATAGTTTCCACATCACTTTGTGTACCTGCTGCATTCATAAAAATGAAAGGCACACCCAATTCCGGCAACGTCATATTATAACCACCCGGTGCCTTGCCTTTTCGCGATTCCAAATCGAGATGTTTCATGTTGTTCATCACCTCGATGCATTCCGCAAAATAGCCATCTGTTTCTTGCAGACATTGTACAGATTTTTGAATTAGTTCTTCCTCTGTTTCAAATGGTTTTAGCGGAGGTTCATTATGAATATCTACTTCTAAATCGTAAGGTTGCAAAGACGAGATATCCAGAGCATGTTTGCGTTCGTCATAAAATGAATTCAACATCGGAGTAACCTCTTCCAGTATTGCCTGATGAAACTGTTCGCTCTCTTTCACTCCATAATCAAAACGACCTAAAGCGTCAAACATATAATCTCTGAAATTTTTATAGCCGGCATTTAATGCTATTTGATGACGCAATTTCAACAATTCGTCAAACAAGTTATTGAGTTTGTGTTTATCCCGGAGACGGCGTTCTGCTATTTTATCGAAGATTTCTTTGCGAAGTACTCTGTCCTGATTTTGGAGCAAAACGGAGGCTTGTGGCATGGTATATTCCTGCCCTGCATGTTCAACTGTCATCGCACCGATTATGGCACCATATTCCTGAGAGAGTAACTGTATTTGCTGTGTAAGCGGAATATTTTCTTCTCTGAAAATCTCTATTTGTTTTTTGAGTCCTCGCAAATAAATAAAGAATCTTTCTTGGTCTAATTGATTCGTATGCGGATTGTTTGCCAGTTTCTTATTCAAATCATTCGTCAATAACATCCAGTTGGGCATGACATGCTGAATGAAATCTTCATACTCGTGTTTGTATTGCTCTTTTTCGGTGTCGCAAGTTTGGCGAATATACCGCCAGCGATATTCTTCATCAATAATGGAATCTGTTTCACTTCGGTCTGACAGCCAAGTTAAAATATCATCCGTATTGAGCAGCTGTCTGTTGCTAAGTTCTGTATAATACGATTCAATATCCTGCCAGTTATTTAGTACAAAATCATCAGCAACAAATTGGCGTGTTTTTCTTGTAAATATTTCCATAAAGCGATTTTAAAAGTGACAGAAAATTAAAGCAAACGGATATAACTTACTGTAATAAACTATATTATATTCTACGATAAACTTCTAAGCAAATGTACAATTTTTTTTCAGGGTATTTTTTGATATAAATACAAGTATTTGCCTAAATGACAATAAAATATAAGCCGGTTTTGTTTTATTCTTTTGGGCTAAACAGCTAATTGAAAGACATCTTTCAGATTTCTTCCTTGTCCGTCATAATCCAAACCGTAACCTACAACAAACAGTTCGGGAATGGTAAAACCAATATGGTCTATTTTAACTTCTTTAATCAGATTTTCTGGTTTGTATAAAAAACTGACTAATGTTATTGATTTGGGATGGAGCTGTTTCAAATAAGTTGTAAAAAAATCCATCGTCAGTCCGGAATCTACAATATCTTCTAAAATAATTATATCCCGATCCTGAATTTTAGCCTCATTCACCGGAAGTTTAATCAAAATTTTCCCTGAAGATTCCATTCCGGTATAAGAACTCAGATGCGTAAATTCTATTTCACAAGGGTCGTTGAAGTATTTCAAAATATCGCCGGCAAACATAAATGCACCACGCAAAATGATAATGAAAATAGGATTTTTATCATGAAACTTCTTACTTAGCTCTGCAGATATCTCCTGCACGCGCTGCTGAATTTCTTCGTGCGTAATATAGCGTTGAAAAATCTTGTCTTGAATCCGGATAGTTAGCATCTTAGGGTTGTATTTTTAAAACTTGCCCCAATTTAACACTTTGTTCTGTCATTTTATTCCAATCCATCAATTGTTGTATCGTTACGCCATATCGCTTGGCAATATTGTAAAGGGTGTCTCCTTTTACCACCGTGTGTTTTCCGGTTGTTGATTTCGGAAGAGCATTATAATCAATTGTTGACGGGTAAACTGTTTTTTCTGTAACGGGCTTTTCTATAGTCGGGATATCTTTATAATTATTGGTATTGGCAGGAGTACTATAATCAGGGGTAACTAATTTAGGCGATAAATCGAAAACTTCGACTTGCTGGATTGCTGTATCTGTTTTAGTTAATGGCGCCACCGGATTTTTTTCCAGAAGTTTTTCGCCTGTTTCAAATTCCAGCACTTTGTCTTTTGCAATTACCTCTTTTAGGGGTTCTTTTATTGGCGGATAAATCGTATCATTTGCTTTTACTACATCCGAAACCTGTGGTTGAATTGTACTTTTTTCCGTTACTGTTTCTCTCAGCTCCGGTTTTTCTTTTATTTTTCCTTTCAAATGGATGACTTGGTTTTTTTCGGGCTCTTCACCTTTCTGAAGTTTATTCATTTTTAAAAGCGATGACAATCGGATGCCTTTCTTTTGCGCTATGAGCCACATATTATCATCTGCCTTTACTTTGTACGTTTTTTCTTTGTTTTTCTTTTTCTTTTTTTGCAAAAAAAGATATTGACCTTCTTTTAGCTCCGTTTCATTATCCATGTCATTCCATGTCAGCAAGTCTGCTTTATCTTTCTGAACTGTTGCCGCCAATGCATCCAGTGTCTCTCCTTTATTCACTTTTACAGCTTTCAATTTATTGACGGTAACAATCTTTTTATGGGCATGTTTATAAAATTCGGGTTTCTTCAACTTGACATCAATAGGCTTCTCTTCTTCATCATCTTTGTATTTTGGAATTTCTAAACCAGACATATCGACCGGCTTTTCATCCGTATGATATTCCGTGTATTTTATGTTAGGATCTAAAGCAATGGCATCATATTGGTGCAGCTGGTTGTCTTCTATTGTTTTTATCAATATCTGCGCATATTGCGGGTTGGTGGCATAGCCGCATTTTTTCAGTCCATAAGCCCAAGACTTATAATCATTGGGTGCATAGGTAAATAATATGGCATAGCGTGGTCTGTTTTTCAGAAAATCAGAATGGTCGTGATATGAATCCTCCACTTTTTCATACACTCTGAAGCATTCGTTAGGGGCGTCATCTGTGTATTTGAATGTTTTTCCTGTCCATGTTTCATGGCATTTTATACCAAAATGGTTATTCGTTTTTTTAGCCAGATAACTTTCACCGATACCACTTTCATGCAAGCCTTGTGCAAGTGTAATGGATGCAGGAATTCCGGTGCGTTTCATTTCTTCTATGGCAATATCCTTGTACTTTTGGATATAATTTTGTGTTTTTTCAATATCCGTCTGACAAAAACTTAGTTTGGCAAAAACAAGCAAGCAACTTAAAAGCAATATTCTTTTCAATCTGATATATTTACGTGAGTTAGTTTATATTATTTTTTTCGTATCATCATAATACCGTCTCGTATCGATACTATAACGTTCTCTACCCGAGAATCTTGCTGAACCATTTCGTTAAATTCAGCTAATTTTTGTGTGTCTTTATCTTTCTTTTCATCGGTAATTTTCCCGCTCCAGAGTACATTGTCAGCCAAGATAAAACCTCCGCTTCGCACCTTATCAATCACCAAATTATAGTATGTGCTGTAGTTTTGTTTATCGGCATCAATAAATACCAAATCCCAAGTTTCATCCAGTTGTTTGATTACTTCTGTAGCATTGCCAATGATGTATTTTATTTTATGCTGCAATCCGGCTTTATCAAAAAAAGAGCGCACCATGTCTTCCAGCTCTTCATTAATATCTATTGTTACTAACTGCCCGTTTTCAGCTAAGCCTTGTGCCAGACAAATTGCTGAATAGCCGGTATAGGTGCCGATTTCCAGGATGCGATTAGGCTGAATCATTTGCGAAATCATCTGTAAGAACTGCCCTTGCACTTTGCCGCTCAGCATTTGCGGCATTAATACATCAGTATTAGTTTGACGGTTTAATTGAGATAATACCTCCATCTCTTCTGAAGTATGCTGCTGAATATATTCTTCTATTTGCGACGGTAATAGGTGCATATTCTTATCTTGGAAAAAAGGATTTAATAATCTCTAGCATTACTCGACTTCTATCAGTAATTGATTTTTTTCAACTGCATCTTTTTTATTGATTTTAATGGATTTTACCACACCGCCTCCTCCGGCTTTGATGATGTTTTCCATTTTCATGGCTTCCAATATCAGCAGATTATCTCCTTTTTGAATTGGTTGTCCTTCTTCTACCAGTATGTCCAATACCAAACCCGGCATGGGGGCTTTTATATCTTCGAGCTTGTCTGATCCGGATGCTGACATGCCCATTTTTTCCAATAAAATATCCAACTCATTTTGCAGATTGATGTCGTAGATATTATTATTGACTTTAATCGAGAATCGCTTTAAGCGTGTATCGGCATGCAATACTTCTAAATTGTAGGACTTGTGATTTTGTAAGATATGATACTTGTTGTCCAGCAATTTTACCCAATCTAAATCCACGGATTTTCCGTCTATTTTTATTTCATTTTCCTGAACTTCCACTTCGTGTGCTTTGTCTTGCTGATAGAATACCCGGTAGCGCATTTTTAAGATATATTATGACCACGATATTAAGCAGAAAGCGAATATTTCTATACCTTTACTTTTTCAAACAATGTTAATAAGTAAAGATGCAGCGTTTTCTACTAATTTCGATTATCTCTCTGATATTCATTAATTTATATGCCGAAAAGCCAAAAAAAAGAGGTAAAAAACGCAATCCGAAGGAGCTCTCGGAAATCGTAATTACCCCGTTTGATTATATCAATAACTACAAACCCGAAAAAACGAAAGCATTTGACCTCATTCATACCCGCTTGGACATTGTCCCTGTTTTTGCTGAAAAGAAACTAAACGGCAAAGCAACACTCACCCTAAAGCCACATTTTTACAACCAGCAAAAATTAGAACTGGATGCCAGATACATGCAGATACAATCGGTGTTTATGCTGGAGAAAAACAAGCATCAGTCTGTATCTTTTACCTATGACACCTCGAAATTATTTATCAATCTGGATAAAACATATACTAAAGAGGATACGCTTCAGCTAGAAATTTCGTACACGGCACTACCATACACACAAAGTGATGAGCAAGTGAAAGACGGACGTGGCTTGTATTTTATTGATGCTGAAAACAAAAACCCATACAAAGAAACGCATCTCTGGACACAAGGTGAGGAAGAAAGTAATTCATGTTGGTTTCCGACAATAGATGCTACCAACCAGAAAACTACGGAAGAACTTTATGTAACTATTGATAAAAACCTGACTTCCATTTCCAATGGTCTATTAATTTCCTCGAAAGACAATGGCAATGGCACCAAAACTGATTACTGGAAGCAAAATAAACCACATGCACCCTATTTGTTTTTTTTAGAAATAGGAGCTTTTGCCAAGTGGCAAACAACCTGGCACGGCAAAGAAGTATCGGCATATACTTTTCCGAAATATAAAGAGTCATTAGAGGACATTTACAAAAACTTACCTGAGATGCTTGAATACTATTCACGTATTTTGAATTACGAATTTCCTTGGGAAAAGCTAACCAATGTTGTCGCTAATGATTACACTGCCGGTGCTATGGAAAATACATCTGCTATCATTTATTATGATAAAATGCTTTGTACTAAACAAGATTTATTAGACGAAAATTTTGACTGGATCATTACGCATGAATTATTTCATCAGTGGTTTGGCGATTTAGTTACTTGTGAAAGCTGGTCGAACCTGACGTTGAATGAAAGTATGGCGGACTATAGTGAAGTGCTGTGGACAGCATATAAATACGGAAAAGATGAAGCCGATTACTACAATCAGCTCAGTACACAAAAATACATGCAGGCATCCCGGGTAAAAAATGAACCGATTGTAAATTATTACTATGACAAAAGACATGACTTGTTTGATGAATTGCGTTATGAGAAAGGCGGGCGAGTATTGCACATGCTCAGAAATTATGTAGGCGATTCAGCCTTTTTTAAATCCTTGCATCTTTATCTTGTACAACATGCCTATGGCTCAGCAGAAATTGCTGATTTGCGCAAAGCATTTGAGCAAGTTATCGGTGAGGACTTGAACTGGTTTTTCAATCAGTGGTGGCTCAGCAAAGGGCATCCTGTATTGGATTTCAAATCTGTTTATGATGACAAAAACAAGACGATTGCACTCACCATAAAACAAACCCAACCTGAAGCAGATGCTCCTGTTTTTAAAATTCCGACTAAGATTGATGTCTTTGTTGACGGCAAAAAAACCACTTATCCTGTCACGATTTCACAACGCGAACAAACCTTTTATTTCCCATCGGCAAAAAAGCCACAACTCGTCAACTTTGATGCTGACAAAGTATTGCTGTGCGAAAAAACGGACAACTTATCTAAAGAAGAAAACATCTACAAGTATTACAATGGAACAACATTTATGGATAAAATGGAAGCGCTCAATGCTTTGAGTGTTTATACAAAAGACCATGATGAAGTGCGCGACTTGTTTTTAAAAGCACTCGATGATAAATCCAGACCCATTCGACTTGTTGCTTTAGACAATATAGAACCGTTATTATTTACCAATAAAGCCCCGTTAATACTGGCATTGCAAAAGACTATCAATACTGATCCTGAATCGAGAGTGAGAGACAAGGCCCTTGATTTGCTGGCAAGCATACAAAAGAAAAATGTAGTTCCGGTTTGTATTAAAATCTTGGACAGCGATTCTTCCTTGATGGTAAAATCCACTGCACTTGATTATTTGTATACATACGACCAGACTCAAGCCTGGACTTATGCAAAAAAATTCAGCAATACGGATAATCGCAAATTGCTTAGTGTGGTTTGTAAGGTGCTGAAAGATTCGAGTGCAGATAATCTGGATGTAATGGAGAAATCCATTTATCTGGGTGCGCAGTATATTCACTATCAGAATTTCAGAAGTATAACCAAGTATTTGGAAATATGTTCTTTGGAAAATTTTGAAAAAGGCATCCGCTTCCTGAAAGACATTTACGATTACGAAGAATCTGACTTTAATACAAAAGCAGCAAAAAAAGCAGTGGCTGATCTCAAGCGTACATTTGACGGCAAATCGAGTAAGCGGGTAGAGATAAT
>CAZPBT010000039.1:0-16812 GCA_964584555.1 uncultured Chitinophagales bacterium | reverse complement strand
TTTTTCTCTTTCATTTCCACTTCAGTAGCCGCACCTACATACAATACGGCCACACCGCCTGACAATTTAGCCAAACGCTCTTGCAGTTTTTCTCTGTCATAATCAGAAGTTGTAGTTTCTATCTGAGCTTTTATTTGGTTTACTCGAGCCTGAATATCAGCTTTTTTACCCGATCCGTTGATAATAGTCGTATTATCTTTATCAATTACAACTTTCTCAGCCACTCCCAATTGATTTAATTGAGTGTCTTCCAGTTTCATGCCCATTTCTTCAGTAACTACCTCTCCTGCTGTCAAAATAGCAATATCCTGTAACATTGCTTTGCGTCTATCGCCAAAACCCGGTGCTTTAACCGCTGCAATTTTTAATGAACCTCGTAAACGGTTAACCACTAAAGTAGCCAAAGCTTCGCTTTCTACATCTTCAGCAATAATCAATAAAGCTCTTCCTGTTTGAACAACTTTTTCCAAAACCGGAAGCAAGTCTTTCATAGAAGATACTTTTTTATCGTAAATAAGAATATACGGCTTTTCCATTTCGCATTCCATATTATCTGCATTGGTAACGAAATACGGAGAGATATAACCTCTGTCGAACTGCATACCTTCTACAACATCCACGTAAGTCTCTGTACCTTTCGCTTCTTCAACTGTAATTACACCTTCAGTTGTTACTTTTTCCATCGCTTGTGCTATCAACTGACCAATTTCTTCGTCATTATTGGCAGAAATAGTACCTACTTGTTTGATTTTGCTGAAATCTTTACCTACTTTTTCAGAAATAGATTTTAATTCAGCAACTACAGTACCAACTGCTTTGTCAATGCCGCGTTTCAAATCCATAGGATTCGCACCTGCAGTAATAGATTTTAATCCAGGTGCAATAATTGCTTGCGCTAAAACGGTAGCCGTAGTTGTACCGTCACCTGCAACATCATTGGTTTTAGAAGCCACATCGCGTACTAATTGCGCACCCATATTTTCAAAAGGGTCTTCCAACTCTACTTCTTTCGCAACGGTTACCCCGTCTTTAGTGATTGCGGGAGCACCAAATTTTTTCTCAATAATTACATTTCTTCCTTTTGGTCCTAATGTAACTTTAACGGCATTAGCTAATGCATCTACGCCGGCTTTTAATTTATCTCTTGATTCTGTACTGTAACTGATTAATTTTGAACTCATTTTTATATAATTTTTAATGTTAAATGATTAATGTTTTCAAGCCATTATACGATAGCCAAAATGTCAGATTCTCTCATAATTAAGTAATCTGCACCGTCGATATTGATTTCTGTTCCGCTGTATTTTCCGTACAATACTGTATCACCTACTTTTACGGTCATCGGTTCGTCTTTTTTGCCGCTGCCTACTGCCATTACTTCTCCTTTTTGTGGTTTTTCTTTTGCAGAATCAGGAATAATGATACCTGATTTCGTTTTAGTTTCTGCTTCTGCCGCTTTCACAATAACGCGGTCAGCCAATGGTTGGATGTTTAACTTAGCTTTTGCCATAATTATACTGATTTTGATTAAAAAATAAAGATTTACCCTTTTTTTGCGAATTATATGCCAATTCAAAAAAGCGGACAAAAATACATGTTTTGATTTTATTCTTTCATATTTACATGATTGCAGTAGAAAAATTGACAGTTATTAACCTTTAGTTAATTGTAAGAATGCTTACATTCGTATATGGGCTATGCCAAATCATTTCTGGGCAAAGAACTTTACGAAATCAGCTATGCTGATATTGAATACTTTTTCAAAGATGTAAAGGAAGAATCGGATAAAATAGAATTCAAATCCTTTTATTCAAATGATGATAAACATTTTAACCATAAAGAAAGTGGCATTATTCGGGCTATTTGCGGCATGCTCAACTCTGATGGTGGACTGATTATTTGGGGAGCACCCATGGGCAAAAGTATCAGCGGGAGAAAAGAAAAAATTTATGAGGGAAATCTAAGTCCGTTGGAAATTTCAATTGAAAAAGATGCATTTATCAGTAAAATCAGCACGGTAATCACACCATCACCAAAAGGCATTAAGTTTCAGCGTTTAGAAAAAAACAACAAGTTTGTTTATCTAATCGAAATTCCTCAGAGTGAATATGCTCCGCATCAATACAATAACGTGTACTGGATGCGTTTAGATGGACAAACCCGAGCTGCACCGCATCATTATATTGAGGCATTATTTAAGAAAATCACCTATCCCAATTTACAAGGAAAATTAATTTTAGATTCACTTACCACTTCTGAAAGCAGCTATGTGCAGGCAAAAATTAAAATTGAAATTGCCAATAAAAGTCTGTTTCAAAATGAGCACGATATCTTTATCAAACTGATAGCCGAAAACAGTTTCATCGTCAGTAATGATTTTGGTAAGCCTGTAAAAGACAAAGGTGATAAACAAGGCAGCGAGATGATTGTAGAGCAGGCAAAGTCCATTTTATATCACCTGTCGCCATTACGTAATTATTTCTCTATATTATTGATGAAAGAAAAGGACGAAAACAAGAAATTTTCGTTTATTCTCATATTTGGAGGAAAAGCTTCTCCGCTGAAAATGTCGAAATATATCCTAAAAACCGGAAACGAATTGCTCAAAGAAACCACCCTTCAGACAGAAATTGAAAACATGTATCTGCACGAACTGAATTATTAATCTCATCAAACTTTCTTTTATTTATTATTATAAAGATTCATCGTATGCTGAATACCTGCCGTGCAGAAAGAGGTAATAATTTCTGTTGCTGTTTGAATGCGTTCAGGTAATTTTTCTAACTCATCTTTAGTCCATTTTCCCAATACAAATTCCACCTGTCTTCCACGAGGGAAATCATTGCCCAAACCAAATTTTAAACGGGGGTATTCTTGTGTTTGCAATTCTTCTTCTATACTTTTCAAGCCATTATGCCCGGCACTGCTGCCCTTGGTACGTATGCGCAATTGCCCAAATGGCAACGCTAAATCATCAACTAAAACGAAACAATTTTCTGTCGGGATATCTAACAGCGTTTTATAATATTTCAAAGCTCTACCGCTTAAATTCATGTAGGTAGTCGGTTTAATAATATGTATCTGGTGTCCTTTAAAAGTTCCTTTACCGTATATGGCCAATTTTGACAACTCGTATGAAATACCAAGCTTAATGGCAAGAGCATCTGCCATATCAAAACCAATATTATGGCGCGTATGCTGATATTCACTGCCTATATTTCCCAGACCTACTATGAGATATTTCATGCTGCAAAATAAAAAAATGCCGCTACAAAAGTAACGGCACTAATTTGTATTCTGTATTTTTTATTTTTTAACAGAATTAGAAATGCGCTCTTTAATACGAGAAGCTTTTCCTTTCAATTCGCGGATATAAAATATTTTTGCCCTGCGCACTTTACCGATTTTATTCACCTCGATTTTGTCGATATTCGGAGAGTGTAAAGGGAAAATTCTTTCAACACCAACACCATTTGAAATTTTACGAACCGTAAAAGTTTCTGTCAGTCCTTTTCCGTTTCTTTGGATTACATCTCCACGGAAAATCTGGATACGTTCCTTATTTCCTTCTATAATCTTATAGTGTACGTTGATATTGTCACCAGCTTTGAAAACGGGAACATCTTTTTTTGTAACGAATTTTTCGGTTATTTCTTTTACTTTATGCATGTCAAAAAAATTTAGCGTGTGCGAAGATATGGATTTTCCTGTAAAATGCAATATTATCTAATCGTTTTCTAACAAATCCGGTCTTCTTTTACGGGTTCGTTCCAAACTTTGCTGATACCGCCATTCTTCTATCAGCTTATCGTTGCCACTCAGCAGCACTTCCGGCACTTTCCAGCCTTTGTAATCCGAAGGTCGGGTATATACGGGTGGAGACAATAAATTATCCTGAAACGAATCAGTAAGTGCAGAAGTTTCATCATTCAATACGCCCGGAATAAGCCTGCCGATAGCATCTACTAAAACGGCAGCGGGCAGCTCCCCACCGGAAAGCACATAGCTGCCAATGGAGATTTCTTTGGTAATCACATGTTCACGCAGTCTTTCGTCAATACCTTTATAATGTCCGCAGAGAATAATCAGGTTTTTTTTAACAGAAAGTGCATTGACCATTTTTTGGTTTAGCAGCTCGCCATCCGGAGTAGTAAATATAATTTCATCATAGTTACGTTCTGCTATCAGCTTTTCTATACATAACAATATCGGCTCAATACACATGACCATCCCCGCTCCTCCACCAAACTGGTAATCGTCAATCTGTTTAAACTTTTTACTGGAATAATCGTGAATATTATGCAGGTGAATTTCGAGTAAGCCCCGCTCTTTTGCTCTTTTGATAATAGAATGTTCAAAAAAACTTTTCATCAAATCAGGAACAGCCGATAAAATATCAATACGCATAAATCATTGTTTATTCATCAATAGATTCTAAAAATCGTACCACACCTTTGAAAACAAATGCCAGCATGTAGGCCATGCAAAGCAAAAAGAAAGTCATTAAAACCATCAGTTTTACTTCATACAAATCTTTTAACGGCGTGATTACGACAAACTTACCCAACAAATATAATATTACAATAAGCGGAATATAGACCAAAAATGACACGCCCACATATTTGAGTCTTATGGGTGTAATGGCACCTAAGAAAGGATTAATAACGCTGTACAGATAGAGTGGAGCAGCTAAAAATGCCCACGCAATTACTTCCCGTTGACCGGCAAAATAACAGATTAATGCGATTAATAACATTAAAACCAACACAATAAATCCTTGACCCAATGGACTCAATTTCTTAAATCCGAGAAATGTAACCTGCGTCATGGTGTAAAGATAAGGAGAATTGTGAATCCAATTTGAACAAATTAAATTACATTATACTTATTTTTATTTATAATTATTAATACAAAACTCAATCTATGTAATTCAAGCCTAAGTTCAAGTGTTAATTGCAATTTTCATCGTATAATGGCTGATTTAACTTACACTTTTTTTAAAAGAAATGCAAAAAATGCAACTTCATATTTAATTGCTTTATAACACAGTATGTGGATAACCGTTTACTTTTCTTAGTAAAAATGCTTATCTTTGCCCCCTAAATTTTTAAATTTATATGGGGAAAGGTATCAGAACTGCGCTCATTGCGCTTACCGCATTGATTGTCTTGATTTGTATTTATTGTCTTTCATTTACCTTTAAAGTAAATGCTGTCGAAAATAAAGCTAAGGAATTGGCTGAAAAAGCAATTCCATTGCAAGACCCTACGTAATTATATCCGGGCGACCAAATTGCTCAGTTTATTTATGAAGATTCCATTCATCAGGCACAAATCAACTACAAAAACCGCTATTTGGATTCAATTCGTACTGAAAAGATATTTTTGGGCAATACGTACGAATCTTGTAAAAAGCAACAGTTAGACTTAGGTCTTGACCTTAAAGGTGGAATGAGTGTAGTGTTGCAGGTTTCTTTAAAGGAATTGTTGCAATCTATTTCTGATAAAAGCAAAGACCCTAATTTCAACGCTGCCCTGAATACGGCTGAAAAGCAAATGGCTACCAGCAGTGATGACTATATTACTTTGTTTTTAAGAGAATTCCGAAGACTGAGTCCCAATACAAAACTTGCCGACATTTTTGCAACACGCAATAATAAGGACTATATCACAGAAGAAAGTTCTGACGGTAAAGTGGAAAATTATATCAGAAGTCAGTCTAAAGACGCAATTAACAGAACTTATAATATTATCCAGACGCGTATCGACCAATTCGGTACTAAGCAGCCTACCGTTACTTTAGAGCCGAACAGAGGTCGCATTACGGTTGAGATTGCCGGTGCTGATAATCCGTCGAGAGTACGAAAATTATTACAGGCTACAGCCAACCTTGAATTTTGGGAATGTTATAAAGCCACAGAAATTGCCAAAAACCTAAATGATGCTAATGAAGCATTAAAAAACTATTTGGATACAGAAAAAGATCTGAAAGGTGATACAACTAAAAGCGCAATTGCATCGGTACTAACCGGAAATAATGGAGCATCAACTACAGACAGTAATAATTCTGCTAATCCGTTAATGTCGGGAAATAAAAAAGCAGATACTTCTAAAAGCAATGAACTGGAAAAATTCAAAAATGACTATCCACTTTATGCTGTTTTACAACCTGCAGTAGACCAACAAAACCGTTTTCAAGATTCTCCAATTTTCGGTTATGTTCGTGTCTTAGATACTGCTTTGCTATCCAGTTATATGAATTTGCCCGAAGTACAAGCAGCTTTTCCGGCTGATTTTACTTATATGCTTTCTGCTAAAAGTACGGGAGACAAAGAGAAATTCTATCAGGTTTATGCCATTAAAAGATCAACAACGAATGGAAAAGCTCCATTAGATGGCAGTGTAATTACAGATGCTCGTGCTGATATATCTCCTACCGGAGGACATGAAGTTACGATGCGTATGAATTCATTAGGTGCTACGAAATGGAAAGATTTAACATCTAAAAACGTAGATAGAAATATTGCTGTAGTTCTGGATAATCAAGTCTATTCGGCTCCAAATGTAAACGAACCAATTCCTAATGGTACATCTTCTATTACAGGAGGTTTTGATCAACAAGAAGCTACTGACTTGGCCAATGTGTTGAAAACTGGTAAATTACCCGCTTCGGCACGTATCATTGAAGAAGAAGTTATTGGTGCCTCATTAGGTGGTCCGTCTATCAGAGCGGGCTTTATGTCTATGGGAATTGCATTTATCCTCATCGTATTATTTATGATAGTATTTTACTCTACTGCCGGTTTATTAGCTGATATTATGTTGTTACTCAATGTATTCTTAATTATCGGTTTAATGGCTGCTTTAGGATCTACACTTACCTTGCCGGGGATTGCCGGTATCGTATTGACCTTAGGTATGGCAGTAGATGCCAATGTGATTATCTATGAACGTGTAAAAGAAGAATTGCGTTTAGGCAAATCTAACTGGATTGCAGCTATTGAAGGCTTTAAGCATTCATTACCTGCTATCTTAGACGGAAACATTACCACCTTATTGACGGGAATCATATTAGCCTGGATTGGTATTGGGCCGGTAAAAGGGTTTGCAATTACCTTAATCATCGGTATTTTATGTACACTTTATACTGCAGTATTAATGTCGAGAGTGGTGGTAGAATATTTACACGAAAAAGGAAAAGATTTAAGTTATTATACTGAAGCAACTAAGAACTTCTTACATGATATTCATTTTGACTTTATTGGCAAAAGAAAAATTACATACACCATTTCTACAATCATCATCATTGCCGGATTTATTTCTTTTGCTACAAGAGGATTTGAATTAGGCATTGACTTTAAAGGTGGTCGTGAATATAAAGTGCGTTTTGACAAACCTGAAAACATCGAAGATGTGCGTAATGAGTTGAATAAAACGTTGGGCAATGGTACGACAATTAAAACTTTTGGCTCAGATAATCAATTGAAGATTGTAACATCTTATCTGATTAAAGAAAATGGGAAAGATGTAGATGCCAAAGTGGAACAAGCCTTATATAACGGACTTAAAAAGTTCATTCCAAATACTTCTCAGGAAAAATTCAAATTAGTGAATCTAATGAGTTCTACTAAAATAGATCCTACTATGTCTGTTGATTTTAAAAGAAGTTCAACATGGGCTACTATCTTGGCCATGGTCGTAATATTTGCTTATATCCTGATTCGTTTCAGAAAAGTAGGTTATTCAGTAGGTGCAATTGCGGCAACAGCGCACGATGCATTTGTAGTATTGGCTGTATTTTCAATTTTCCACGGCATTTTGCCTTTTGCTATGGAAGTTGACCAGATTTTTATTGCAGCATTACTCACAATTATTGGTTACTCTATCAATGATACCGTGATTATCTTTGACCGTTTGCGTGAATATTTGGGATTGCATCCGAATGCCGACGTAAAACAAACTATGAATGATGCCATCAATTCGACCTTATCAAGAACATTCAACACAGCATTTACAGTATTTATTACGGTATTTATCTTGTTTTTATTTGGTGGTCCAGTATTGAGAGCATTTTCATTTGCAATGTTAATCGGGGTTGTTATCGGTTGTTATTCTTCCGTATTTATCGCCTCTCCTATCAAATACGATTTGGATAACTGGTTAAAATCAAGAAATCCTAAGCCGGAGCACCATGTATCAACGCATACAAAAACTGCTAATCCTAAAAAATTGGCAAAGAAATAAAACAGTTGCTTAATGCATAAAAGTCCTGGCTTAGTCAGGACTTTTTTTATTTTTAGAAGATGAATGAATTAGCACATATCAAATTTCCATTCCCTGTAAAGCAAGATGTTTACTGGGGCGAAATGGACGCATTTAACCATATCAATAACGTCATTTATTTCAGATATTTTGAAACCGGGCGTGTCACATTTTTTAATCAAACAGGTTTATGGAATTTATTTTTTAATGAAAATATCAGAATTGTAGTAGGCAAATTAACCTGCAATTTTGTACGAGAAATTATTCATCCTGAGGAAATAGAAATAGCAGTAGGTATTGTAAAAGTTGGCAACACTAGTCTGACGGTGATGCAAAAGGTAAGCGTAAATAATGAAATCAGAGCCTATGGAGAGTGCATCATAGTGGCTACCGACCCGCAAAATGGAAAATCCAAACCGTGGTCAGACCGATTACGAGCGGAGTTTGAAAAATGGGTATAGTTTAGATTACACCAAATTCTTTAATACCTGTTTGCTTTAACGAAATTTCCCACAATCGTTGTGCATTGTCAGAGCTGATGGCTTCCATTGATGGAATAGTAGGATTTTTTCGATACCAGTATAATCCGGTTTTATCAATAACTTCGGGAGAAGTTGCCAAATAGATTGAAGTTTGTGCACCTTTATGTACATCAGTTAATACAAAGCCGAAATTATCCATTAGGAACTTGAGTGCAAAGTTTCCGCTTCTGCCAAAATTAGAATTTATATTTCCGGGGTGCAGGCAATTAGCTGTAATATGTGTGGTGTTTTTTAAGTGCTTGCTCAATTGTTTATTAAACAGAATATTACTCAATTTTGTTAATCCATATTGTATCCACGAATTGAAAAACTTTTCCGCCTGCAAATCATCCCAGCGCATATTGGTAAAGCGATGCGCCAGTGAAGCGACATTAACCACTCTCCCTCTGTCAGCATTTTTCAATAAGTCCAACATATAATGTGTCATCAAAAAATAACCTAAATGATTAGTGGCATACATCATTTCAAAACCATCTGCGCTGACTTGCCGCTCTCCTAAGATGACTCCGGCATTATTTATCAGCACATCCACCTTATTATATTTTTTTCTGAATTCTTCTGAAAATTGCCGGATAGAATCTTGAGAAGAAAAATCACAGAGAAACAAATCACAATTATTGATACCTGTAAGCGCATTGATATCATCTTGTACGGCTTTCGCTTTGTCCTTATTTCTGCAAACCATCACTACTTGCGCACCCATTTTAGCTATTTCCTGTGCAGTTACTCTTCCAATACCCGAATTTGCACCCGTTACTACTACCGTTTTACCTCTCATCTTACTCTATTTTTTTTTACGAAAATAGTAAAAAGAACTGCAAAGTCCATATTCAATGCTATTACTTTAATTACTAATACTAAATTGAAATTGAAAATCTGCTTTCAATTTATTTAAACTACATTGAGAAAAATAATTATCGTATTCATATACATAGCAGTATTTTTTTGTAAAAATTTTTAATATTATAAACAACTGACAACAAACAGATTATATCAAATATAAAATAGAATTTGCTTTACATTTCAAAAAAAATGTCTGAAAATAAAAATCAAAATCACATTATATTTGTATATGGATAAGAAGTTTTTATGTTATACTTTGGTTTACTTTGTTTATTACATGGCAAATGCACAAAATTCATTTACAAATTTCTTTCGGTTAGGAATTGAAACAGATACGATTTTTGTAAATACTGCAACTCAGAAAAAGATTTTTATTATTGCTGACTCTACACCCATATATAAAAATGCACTTATTAAGGTTTATTTTCCAAAGCTATATAATGATATTGTAAAAGATGGAGATCTTTTAGCCACTGTTCGTGCAGGTTATACAAGAGTTGGCAGTATTTCATCGAATAAAAAAGCTCAAATAATTTCTATAAAAAGAGCAAATGCAGAATTTGTCAATATTCCATCATCCGCATTCGGATATGAGATACAACATGATGTAAATCAAAGTGTGGTTACGATACAAATGCTGGACACCCTACCCAAAGGTGATACTTTACTAATTAACTATGGTGCTAATGGCACAGCTACGTACACAAATAACAGTGGCATGGTTCAAGAAGATGATTTTAAAGCCTTAGTCAATAATAACACCTCTGCATACACATACATTATATCAAAAGCCAGGATATTTATAGTAAATTCTACGGCTAAAAGCATCTATCCGGTTTTGCAAACTACGGCCAAACCGAATCAAACCATTTTATTGAAATTAATAATTCACGATTTAAATGAAAATCGTGCAACAAACTTTACCGGTACAATAGCCTTAACTTGTTCTGCAAATTCAGCAACTATACCATCTAGTATCAATATTACTCCGGCTGATAGTGGTAAAAAAGATATCTATTTCACGATTCCTCAAAAAGGTGTATATACCGTAACTGCACAACTTATTTCGGGTAATGCAAATATTACGGGAAGTTTTGTATCCAATCCTGTTAATATTTCGGACGACAGTATGCATATCTATTTTGGTGATTTTCATACCCATACTAAATTCAGCAGAGATGGATATGGAAGTAATGCCTATAATTACGCACGCAACGGAATTGGTCTGGACTTTTATTGTGGAACCGATCACTCTGACGATAACAGTGTAGATACATTTGGTATACACAAAAACGAATGGGATGAATTAAAACAAGAAGCTGTCGCTGTGAACCAACCCGGAAGGTTTGTCGCATTTTTGGGATATGAAAACAGTCTTGATAATCCATCCGGACATTATAATTTCATTTATGACTATCCGGATTCTTTAATTAATGCGATTCCGGTTTTAGCAAAATCCTTTACATGGAATATTCAAGCATTTTGGCAAAAACTGGATATTATGGACAGTCGCATTAAAGTATTAACTATTCCACACCACACCGGAAAACTATTCAATCCACCATTTATTGATCATGGTGGCTCACAATTCGGAGGTATCTACAAAAATAATAAATATAAGAGACTTCTGGAGATATATAGTGGTCATGGACTGTGTGAGTATTATAACCCGAATCATGGGTTGGCTTATGAGCGGTTTAATGCTAAATCTACACAATATCCGTGTTATGCCCAGGATGCTTGGGCAATGGGAGAAAAATTAGGCATTATTTCCAGTACGGATAGCCATAATGGAAAGGGTGAGGCTGCTAATGTTGGCTTAGCAGCTATATATAGTGATACGCTTGTCAGAAGTAATTTATTTGACAATCTATATAACAGGCATACCTATGCTACAACGGGAATCAGAAGCATTCTCAAATTCTTTGTGCAAGACAAGTTAATGGGTGAAGAATTCACACTACCCTGCGATAGTTTTCCAAGACTACGATTTGAAATCAATGCAACCGATGATATTGATTTTATTGAAATATTAAAATGGGATTTTAAAAATGGCACGTACAGTTCGGGACAGTTTCCACATCCGCAATATAGTCTTATAAAACGTTACGCATTTAATTCAGCAGTCAAAAATTTTAATGACATTTTTCTAGACATTACATACAAAGATTCAAGCCTGTATTACATGCGTTATAAACAGAAAAACAAGATTGACGGTAGAGAAGCCTGGGCGTGGAGTAGTCCGATATGGGTAAATAAATCTGCTGCATGCAGTTATGGGCAAATATTAAATACTGACTCCATTTTTAACTTTAGTGCTACTTATGAACCAAAGCAAGTAAACATAGTATGGAGTATAAAAGATGAATTACTGACTGATTATTATATCATAGAACGTTCAACGGATTCGATAAATTTTATTCCACTATTGTATACGGATGCATCTAATTCACCGTATTTAGATACTTCTTATTCACAAACTGACTCTTCTCTTTATGCTGCTAAATATTGTTATAGAATAAAACAAGTTTTTTATAATGACAGCTTTGTTTACTCACCGATTATTTGTCTTTCATTGCCTTTCAAAAGAGATTCAGTATTAAGTATCAGTACTCAACTAAAAATAAATCACGTAGCCAATGACTGGACAACGCAAGAGTTTTATGCCCAACAGATACAATTGATTCGATTTTCACCTCAGCAATTGGGAAGTAGCATATATACTACACCTGCACTTGGAGATACTATTAATATGTACATGCATAAAGATTTTAACCCACTGGAAGATACTTCGTACTATAGAGCGCTTATTAAATTAAAAGATGGCAGTTATACCTATTCTAAAACAGATACGCTTGTTTTTAAAAGCAATGTTTATCAGCACTTGAATGCTGTACGAGTGAACAATGCTATTCAAATTTGTTTTGATTTCATCAATCAATACAATACTGATTATTTCGTTTTAACCCACAGCATAGATTCCATTCATTACGCTGAAGTATTGAGGTTCAACCCTAATCAGGGAAATTTTTTTGATACTTTACATTATTGTGTCACAGATACTGCACCTTATCCCGGCAAAAATTATTATAAAATTACAACAGTACTATTTGACGGAACTCAACTTAACACGCCAATTATCAGATTAGATATTCCCACTTTAGTCAATTACCATATTAATGACGATATACGGTTTGATGTATTGGGCAACCCTGCGAGTGAAGGTCAAAATGAAATACTGGTGAAAACTAAAGCCATGCATACTTATTCGGGTAGTCTGAGTATTTATGATGTTACGGGTCGCTTAATGCACAGTCAAAAAGAAACAATTTCCAATCATGAAGCTTATCTGAAGCTTCCCATCTATACACTTGAGTCTGGGCAGTATTTTATCGTTTTTCAATCTGAAAATAATATTGCCAAAACTTCTTTCAGTATCGTACACGATCATAAATAAGAGAAGATCATCAACGTCAATGAGAGTTTAAAGTCCATTTCTGGAATATTTCGTACCTTTGCACTTCAATTTTAGTTATGCAAATCAAATTTGGAACAGATGGCTGGAGAGCAATTATCGCTCAGGAATTTACAACTGATAATGTAGCCCGTGTAGCACATGCTACTGCACAATGGGTAAAATCAATAGATGAAAATCCAAGTATTACCATCGGGCATGATTGCCGGTTTGGCGGTCCATTATTCGTTGAAACGACCATTAAAGTTCTATGTCATGAAGGCGTGAAAGTTTATGCTCATAAGGGCATTTGTTCAACACCTATGGTTTCTTTAGGTTGCAAAAAGCTAAATACCTCAGCAGGTGTGGTTATTACAGCTTCACATAATCCTCCAACGTATAACGGATTTAAGCTAAAATCAAATTTTGGTGGTCCTACCATTCCTGCCGATATTGCAAAAGTAGAGAGTTTAATCCCTGAAAAAACAGAAATTCCTGAAACTTCATTGGAAGAATGGCAAGCTAAAGGTTTGCTTGAATATCATGACTTGGAAAAAATGTATATCGACCATGTGGAAGCTTCATTTGACATGGATGCAATCAGAAACTGCGGAATGATTTTCGGTTATGATGCCATGTATGGAGCAGGTCAAAATGTAGTTCGGAAACTACTCCCAAATAATTTGGTTTATTTGCATTGCGAACACAATCCCGGATTTCACGGTCAGGCTCCTGAGCCTTTGCACAAAAATTTATTGGAATTTTCTGAGTTGATAAAGCTTTCCAGTGATATCGAGTTTGGATTTGCCAATGACGGTGATGCCGACCGGATAGGTTGCTATGACAATGAAGGACATTTCATTGATTCTCATCATGTTATACTATTGCTCATTCACTATTTGCATAAATACAAAGGGATGAGTGGAAAAGTGGTTATTTCTTTCACGGTTTCAGAAAAAATCAAAAAACTGTGTGCATATTATAAAATTCCGGTAGAGGTTACCGCTGTCGGATTTAAGTATATCTGCGAAATTATGGTAAATGAGGATGTGCTGGTGGGTGGCGAAGAAAGCGGCGGTATTGCTATTAAAGGTCATATCCCGGAACGAGACGGTGTTTGGATGGCATTGGTGCTTATGGAATTTATGGCAAAAACAGGAAAATCCATTAAAGAACTGATACAAGAAGTTTACGACATCGTGGGTTCTTTTGATTATGACCGTTACGATTTGCATATTTCAGAAGAAATAAAACAAAAAGTGATAACTCATTGTAAAAATGATGATTATAAGGCTTTTGGTAAATATACTATTGAACGCAAAGAAGATATAGACGGCTGGAAATATCATTTGCCAAATGAAGCCTGGACGATGATTAGAGCCAGTGGAACTGAGCCGGTATTGCGTGTATATGGTGAAGCCAAAGACAGAGCTGCAGTGGTTGAGTTATTAGACACAGTAAAAGGTGTATTACTGGGTTAATTACTACCTACTTTACCTTCAATGAATTATTGAACCACTTAATCCATTTCTTTTGAATTTCAATCAATTCTGCTTTTGTAGGATTGCAAGAAATAATACCAAATTCATTTTTCGTAAGCCTTTTTAATATCCAGCTGGCTCTGCCACAAATCCGGAAAGCATCATCATCTATTTGGTAATTGAGTGAATTTTGTTTTAATTGCTTGCTTTTTACCCTGCACCAAATCGTTACATCTCCGGCATCTGAAAGTCCAACTGTTGTGGTATCTGTCAATTTCATTATCAGTTCAGGTATAAATTTACAATAGCGGGCACTGTCCATAGCTATCCAAAACGGGCAACGAAATATTTTTTCAAATTCTTTATCTGTGGTAATTATTTTACGGATGTCTTCTTCTTTGTAATTCAGCACTTCATTTTTTGAATTATCGAAACGTACATCATAGGCAACCTTAAATTCTTCATTCACAATTTTTATTTGCTTTCTGAATTCCCATGGCATTTTGGAAACAGGCAGGTAATGCTTTAAACTTAAAGTTTGAGCAAATACACTTAATGAGCTCATAATCAATAAAATAAAAAACAAAAACAAACTATTTTGGCTTTTCCGGGTTATTCGGGCGAGGTTTGTTCTGGTGATTAGGATTATTTCCTTTATTTTCATTTCTTGGTCGCTTATTTTGTTGATTATGTTGATTTTGATTCTGTCTTGTTGAATCTTTACTTTGTTTATTTCCGTGATGTTTATGTCTTTTGTTTTTATCCTTTTTGTCTAGCGAAGCTAAAGATATTTGACCTACTACATCCGCAAATTCCAAAACATCTTCCTCCTTAGATTTTTTCACTTCTTCTTCTGCCAGCTCTGTTAAATCAGTTGGGAATTTACCTTGTGCATTCATATCCAATACCATTTTCACATTTTCGAATGAAATGGGATAAAAAGTACCGCTGTGATTAATCTGGTAGTACATCACCCCTTTCAACACGTCGGTTTTCATCAGGCGAGCTTCTCCATCCTGTAGTTTCAATTTTTCAGCATTTTCCGGCACAAATCGAAGGGCATCAAGATAGGTATCCAACTCGTAATTCAAACAACATTTTAATCGGCCACACTGTCCACTTAACTTTGTTTGATTGATAGATAAGTTTTGATAACGGGCTGCAGCCGTATTTACCGACTTAAAGCTCGTCATCCAGGTAGAACAGCACAACTCTCTTCCGCAAGAACCGATTCCGCCAACAATTCCAGCTTCTTGTCGTGCTCCAATCTGGCGCATTTCTATCTTTATCTTAAATTCGGAGGCAAGAACTTTGATTAACTCACGAAAGTCAACCCTGCCATCGGCAAAATAGTAAAAAGTAGCTTTTTTGCCGTCAGCCTGATACTGAACATCGCCAAGTTTCATATCCAAACCCAAATTGCGTGCCAATACACGTGCTTTTAGCATGGTTTCTTTTTCTTTGGCTCTGGCTTCATGCATCAAAGTCAGTTCACTTTCTTTCGCAATGCGCTGGATACGTTTTATGTCTTCCGAATCTTCTCGTACTCTTTTTTTGCGCATTTGTAGACGAACCAACTCCCCGCTCAGTGTAATTTGTCCCAGATCATATCCCTGTGCGGCTTCTACAATTACATAATTTCCGGTTTGCACATCCAGATTTTTGTCGTTTCTGTAAAAACCTTTGCGAGATCCGTTTTTAAAACTCACTTCAAATATGGTGCATCTGGCATAGTCATCATAGGTAATATCGCTCAGCCAGTCGTGCACTTCCAGCTTTGAACAGCCCCCTGTTGCGCAATGACCATTATTTTTACATCCTTTTGGCATTCCGCCTATCGTTCCACATCCGTTACAACTCATTATATAAGATTAGTTTTCGTTAAAAAATATTGATAAACAGATAATTATAAGCTATTTGATTGTAAAACATACAATAAGAGCATAAAAACTGCTTATTTTTTACAAAAATACGAATTAATGATTGAAATCCCTTTTGTAAGAAATGAAGATATGTTAATAGATACTGAAATAATCTGCTATTTTTACGAGTATTTATGTTGCTTTAGAATAAATCTTTAAATTTTATAATTACCCTTAAATTTATTTATCTGATCTACGTTAAAAAACATTCCAGTACATTTTAATTACAGAAGTGTGTCAATTCAATGCTTATTCAATATTTAAAGCATTATGTTACATTATGAGAAAATTACCCATCAATTTTGATGA
>CAZPBT010000038.1:0-16829 GCA_964584555.1 uncultured Chitinophagales bacterium | reverse complement strand
TTAAAGACATAGACGAAAAAGTGTTTAAGGATAACTAGCATATAGTGTGCCACGATGCTCGTGGCACATCTAAATTCAGCTTGGTGTCCACACTAAATGAAAGAAGATAGTTGGTAAAGATACCAACCATTAGAAAAAATATATTTATCTTTATGAGTAGTTAAGGCATAAAAATCGTAATTGACTTTTTAGAAAGATGGCTTTAGCAAAGTAACGAACGGATGATAAAACTTGCAAAAACAAAACAATAAATAGGTTTAAAAGATGACTGAATTTATGTATTTCATTTTTTTCGCAACCATAGATGTGCTGATAAAAAAATTCAGATGCTATTCATTCAAAAATAAAACTATTACTGTATTCTGTGCTATTTTATCTTGTTGCATTGTGCGTAATTATTTTATGCTTAAAGTTTAGCTCCAATTTAAGCCTATTAACGATGATGTTTTCTTTATATTGGTTATGATATGTCCCATGCAGGTATATCTAAAAATAATAATGAATACTGTTAATATAATCGGCAGGCGATTAAACATAGAACCAAATAAGACGGAACGATTTTATTCGATGCTTGCCTTTATAATGACAATTTCAGTACATGCATTATTCATCTTTCAAAATCCTAAAACGCTATAAATAATGTTTAACATCTGCAAGTTGTATAGAATTGTTTCAAGATGATAGCAGAATAATATTATATTTATACAATATACAATATACATAATTAATTTTTATTCTGTTATTTTAATAAATGAATTGTTTAATTTTTCAATAGAGCAAAAAATTCCTTTTTACTTATCTGTACTTGTTTTAGTATATTTTTCATTACAAACTCAGGGATTGGCTCAATGTGATTTGAAAACGTAATTGGTCTTAATAAGTCTTTTCTTGTCCAATGTTCATGACCGCCTGTTGTTCGGGTGTGCTTGCACCCGATAAGGGTAAGAAATATCCTTAAGGTTTTTAATTCTATATTTGAGAGCTTAAGTGTGCTCATTAGGCAGGAATTTGCAAGGCTTCATCAAACTTCTTAAATTCTTTTTTATCAATGATGTGATGCAAATCTTTATTTTTCAACAATAAGCCGGAAAATTCGGGTTGTAGTATTTTCTTCCCTTTAAAAGTCCATCCAAGCCTTTCCAGCTCTTTACGCAGTGTGTTTTTTTTAATAGTATATCTCAAGAACTCCTGCAATGTTATTTCAAAAGAACTTCTTGCTTCTGACTCTGTCAATCCATACCCCGTAATTTCCAAACCAGGTGAATAAACAATAATATTCTTCTTTTCTTTAAATTGAATAAGAGAAAGTGTGCATTTGATATGTTTGATTTTTTCCATGATAGTATGTGTAAAAATAGGATAATTTAAAAAGAAAGTACAAATAAAAAGTAAATACTCAACATCGTATTACAACAAACCCTGTAGTCGGAATAGTTCATCGCGCAGGCGGGCAGCCTCCATAAAATCCATCTGCTTGGATGCTTTCTGCATGGCTTTTTTTACTTTTTCTATTTGTTTGTCTAAGGCTTCAGAAGTGCCGTATTCTTCCATAGGTTCAGCTGCCACCATCGCCTCAATAACTTCTTCTTCTTTATCTTGTACGTTTCTGCGAATGTCGAGTATCGTGCTTTTATTGGCTATTTCTTCTTTGCTTTTGTAAATGGTTTTCGGGGTGATATGATGTTCAATATTATAAACAATTTGCTTTTCTCTGCGTCTGTTCGTTTCGTCTATCGTTTTTTTCATGCTGCCTGTTATTCGGTCGGCATACATAATTACCTTCCCGTTTGCA
This sequence comes from uncultured Chitinophagales bacterium, assembly GCA_964584555.1. GTDB lineage: Bacteria > Bacteroidota > Bacteroidia > Chitinophagales > JADIYW01 > JADJSS01. The sequence continues at coordinate 15,037 of CAZPBT010000038.1, read as the reverse complement.
TTACGTGCAGCCCTTCCTGCTGTTTGTGTCAGCGAACGAACATTGCGCAGAAATCCTTCTTTATCTGCATCCAGTATGGCTACTAAACTTACTTCAGGAATGTCCAATCCCTCCCGCAATAAGTTTACCCCAATTAATACATCAAATTCGCCCAAGCGCAGTCCTTGTATAATTTCCACACGTTCCATCGTATCAATATCGCTGTGCAGATATTTACATTTGATATTAAGTCTTGAAAGATATTTAGTCAGCTCTTCGCTCATGCGTTTGGTTAATGTCGTTACCAAAACACGTTCATTTACTTTTATTCGTTCCTGAATTTCATTCAATAAATCATCAATTTGGTTGACACTTGGACGAACATCAATAGGCGGATCTAATAAGCCCGTAGGGCGAACTACTTGTTCCACGAATTCACCTTCTGTTTTCATCAGTTCATAATCGCCGGGTGTAGCCGACACATAAATTGTCTGATTCAACAGCGATTCAAATTCTGAAAAATTCAAAGGTCGGTTATCTAAAGCAGATGGCAAACGGAAGCCGTATTCTACTAAATTTTGCTTTCGGCTGCGGTCGCCGCCATACATGCCACCCACTTGCGGTACGGTTACATGGCTTTCATCTATCACACATAAGAAATCATCCGGAAAATAATCAAGCAGACAGAAAGGTCTGTCTCCGGGATGGCGGCGGTCAAAGAAACGGGAATAATTTTCGATGCCACTGCAATAGCCCAGCTCTCGTATCATTTCCAAATCAAAATTTACCCGTTCATCCAGTCGTTTCGCCTCCTCATATTTTCCCATTTCATTGTAGTATTTTATCTGGTCAAATAATTCATCCTGTATCTCATGAATAATCTGTGGTAGCATATTTTGCGGCGCGATATAAATATTAGCAGGAAAAATGGCAATGTCTTTCATTTGCTCGATAACTTTACCAGTAGCCGGATTAAACGATTCGAGTTCTTCCACATCATCACCCCAAAATGTAATGCGATAAGCATAATCGGCATACGCTAAGAAAACTTCTACGGTATCTCCAATAACTCTGAAATTTCCCCGTTGAAAATCTCCCGAAGTACGGGCATAGAGTATAGAAACCAACTGAAAAAGTAAAGTATTCCGGCTTAGTGTTTGTCCTTTGGAAATACGGATGATTTGGTTCTTAAATTCCGCCGGATTTCCCAAGCCATAAATACAAGAAACAGAAGCCACCACCAATACATCGCGCCTGCCACTCATTAAGGAAGACGTTGTGCTTAAGCGCAATTTTTCAATCTCCGCATTGATAGACAAGTCTTTTTCTATATACGTGTTTGTTGTAGGAATATAGGCTTCGGGTTGGTAATAATCGTAATAAGAAGTAAAAAATTCAACTTTATTATCGGGAAAAAATTCTTTAAACTCTGAATACAATTGTGCTACTAAAGTCTTGTTATGTGATAATACCAGTGTGGGCCGTTGCACTTTTTCAACCACGTTGGCAATGGTAAATGTTTTTCCGGAACCGGTAACACCCAATAATACCTGACTGGTTTCGCCCGTATCTAAGCCTTTGCTCAATAGTCGGATAGCTTCCGGTTGGTCGCCAGCCGGATAAAATTTGGAATGGATTTTAAATTCCATATTCAAAAATAAACAAAAGATAAGAACCATCCCATAAATTGGTGTAACATACTATTAATCATATTGTATCACTAAATTTAGGTAGCTTAGAAATATGAAAAAAATAATTACACTCTTCATCTTTTGTTTAATTGTTATTTCCGTGTTTTCGGATGATTGTGCTAACGGGAGATATATAAATCAAGTTTTTTCCCGTGTTCAGGTACACAAGAATATTGTGTATGCCAGAAAAATACAGAGCAACGGCGCACCTATTTATCTCCGATATGATGTATATGAACCATATGGAGATACCTTAGCCGAACGTCCGGTTATGTTGCTTATTCATGGAGGTGCTTACCTGAAATTATTAGATCAAAACAGCCCGGATATTGTACTGATGTGCGATTATTTTGCCAAAAGAGGATATGTTACCGTATCAATAGATTACAGGCAAGAGTCAAATTTTTTGTCGATTCTATCAGCAGAAAATATGACCAAAGCCGTAGCAAGGGCTTTGATTGATACACGTGATGCCGTGGATCATTTGATGCGCACCTACACAACAGGAAACCCCTACCGGATTGATACTTCGAGAGCATTTATCGGCGGAGTATCGGCAGGAGCGGTATCTACATTATTTATCAGCTATCTGGACAGTTTGCAAATGTTGCCCACACAAATGCAACAATGGATTATTGAGGCTACCGGACCGGAATCAGATTCCATTTTACGTCACCGGTTTGATTTGGTAAAACCCAAAGCAGCGATTTCAGTTTCAGGTGCCTTGCTGGATACAGGTTGGTTGGTCAATAATAATATTGACCTTTTACTGATTCACGGCTCTTTGGATAATATTGTACCGTATAATTATGACTATCCGTTGGGCGTACCCATGTTGCCTAAATTGTTCGGAGGAAAAGCACTTTATCCCGTTGCGCAGCGAAGAGGCATCCGCACTGAATTTGAAGATTGGATTGGTTACGGTCATGTACCCTTTATGAATTTGGATCTGGGTAGTATAATAACCCTGCATCTGATTGCACCAGACAGATTAGACAGTACTGAAAGGCATATTGCTCATTTCATCTACCGGCATTTGGGATGTAATCTGGTTTCGGGTGTTCGAACCAATTTACACGCTGAGCGATTGTCTGTATATCCAAATCCGGCAACGGACTATTTTAACTTACCTCTTCCAAAAGATGTTTCCGTGAATGCTTGGCAATTAGAGATATATTCGTTAGACGGGAAATTGCAGGTGGCTAAAGAAGTGAATTCAAATGTGGGTAATATAAGGATAGATGAGCTACATCAGAGTGGTACTTATATCATTAAACTCTCAGCAGTAAAAAACAAGGAAGAGCATGTTTACATGGGTGAAGTGCAGGTATTAAAATAAGCACCTAATCCAAATATCCCTGATAATATTCGTCGACATATTCTTTAAGGCAAACTTTCCAGTCACGCATAACGTTGAGCCGGCGCAAATTGAGTTTCATATTGATTAATCGTTCGCTCGGCGGTCGTTGAGAAAAATATTCTTTTGCCCAAAAATCAGAATCAACGGCAGTAATTTTTATTTCATTTTCTTTACCCAATAAACGCACTAATTCGGTGGCCACTTCTAATCGTCCGGTTGTGCCGCCACAAACCATATTATACAAACCCCATACTTCATGTTGCAATAATACTTTTACGTTTCTGGCAAAATCATAAGTCAAAGTAGGTGTGCCTAATTTATCATTGACAATAAATAATTCTTTCTTGCCGTCTTTCAATTGCTGCATCAGCTTTTGTATAAATTTCTTGTCTTTTTTTGGACCTGCGCCCATCATCCAGCCTGCACGACAAATCAGATGTTGCGTTTTATTTTGTTGTACAAATACCTCGCCCGCCCATTTACTGCGTGCATAGTGTCCCAGTGGGTTCGGAATATCCCAATCATCAAAAGTGTCTTTACTCCCGTCAAAAATTCCGGCAGTTGAAATATAAAGCATCGGGATATTGAGTGTGTTGGCAATATGCACCGCATTTTCTACCGAAGTAGTGTTGGTTAAATACGCATCCTCGATATGAGTATCACAATATTCCAGGGAAGTATGTGCACCAAGATGAAATAAATAATCCGGTTTGAAATCGAAGACATCTTTTTTATAAGCTTCAAAGTCACGGAAATCTAAAAATGACAACCAGGTATCATTGACATCTTTATCCGTGCATTTCAGCTCATAATCATCTTTGAAGATCTTGTAAAATGCTTCTCCCAACATGCCACCGCATCCTGCTATATAAATTTTCTTTTTCATTCAGACCAAACTTTTTAGAACTCCCAAATATACGGGTTTGTTTGCTTCTATCGAAAATTTATCCAAAACGGTTTGACGGGCATTTTGCCCAAGCCGTTTTCGTTCTTCGGGATGGTCAATCAAATAGCGCAGTTTTTCCAGCCATTCTTCATTTGTTTTTACTAAATATCCATCCACATTATCTGTCATTACTCTGTTGATGGCCGCACCAACATTAGTTGCCACCACGGGCAATGCAAAAGTCATGTAAGTCAGTGCCTTTAGCCCACTTTTGCCCATTACCCACGCATCTGTTGGAAGTGGATACACACCGATGTCCATACCTTGCAGTTGTTTGGCTTCATCTTGTTTATTCCAGTCCAGATATTCATAATCCACACCATCCATATGGAAGTTGAAGTTGCCGATAACCCGCAATCTGAAAGTACGCTCTTTTGCTAATTGCTGAAATACATCTGTCAATAAATATAAATAGGGAACGGTAGAATGTGTGCCTGTCCAGCCAATCACAACGGGTTTGTCATTTGTGTAAGTATTCACCGGAAACATACGCACCGTATCGAGGGTTGATGAAATATCCGTACAATTAGGACAATATTGCAAGGCAAAATCATTCAAATCCGGAGTACAGGTTATGACATGATCTGCAAACTTCATCATGGCAATAGACTTGTCTTTTCCTTTCAGCATATAAATCAATTGGTTCATGGCAGAACCTTCCGATTTATAAATCATATCATCAATATCATACACTATTTTTTTTGAAAGTTTACGCACGAGCCACTCGAATAACGGTGGACCAAGAGGAGTAACCCAAAGATGCACATATACAATATCATATTTGCGCAGGCGAAATAAATCGAAGAGACGACGTGTATAACCCCGCAATGTTCCCGTGATTTTTTGAATGATAAAGCCTGGTTTATAAATTACTTCCCAAAACTGGTCATCTACAAAAGAACTGGTAACCGGATGAAAACCATGCTCATCAAAATAATCAAAATACTGCTCATATTTTAACCGCTGACTGGCAGCTTTGCCAAAAGGATAAGGCGAAAGAAATAATACTTTGTGTTTTTTCATTGATTAGAATGGACGAAAATAAAAAAAATTGTATTATTGAGTGTGCATAGGATTCCCATATATGATTTGAAGGCCGATTACAACTATTTTAAAAATGAAATAGATGCAGAAATAGGTGTGTGTTTACAAAGCGGCAGATTTATTGGTGGGCAACCCGTAAAAGATTTTGAATCATCATTTTCAGATTATCTTGGAGTAAAAAATGTCATCTCTTGTGGCAACGGAACCGATGCTTTGCAATTGGCGATTATGTCATTAAATCTGCCAAGGGGTAGTAAAATAATTGTCCCGGCTTTTACTTATATCGCACCTATAGAGGTAATAAAATTATTGGGATTTGAGCCTGTATATGCCGATGTTGATGAGCGCACATTCAATATAAACTTAAGCACAATTGCAGATGTCTATACTGAAGAGGTGAAAGCGATTGTGGTTGTCCATTTATTCGGACAACTTATTTCGGATATAGATGAAATTGCAAAATTCTGTGACCAAAAGCAAATTACTCTTATTGAAGATAATGCGCAATCTTTAGGAGCAGAAAAGAAATTAAACAGAAATTCTATTTGTACCACTTCATTTTTTCCTACAAAAAATTTAGGTTGTTATGGCGATGGCGGTGCCGTATATACTAATGATGAAGCTAAGGCAAATACGATAAGAATGATGGCCAATCATGGTCAGTCAAAAAAATATTATCACGATATTATTGGGATAAATTCGAGATTGGATGCCCTGCAAGTAGGGCTATTGAACGTAAAACTTCCCGGTATTGATCAACTTATCCAAAAGAAAAAAAATATATCGTATATTTACGATGAATGCTTTAAAAATATACCTTTTCTAACTATACCTATTCAAGAAAGCATACATACTTTTCATCAGTACACTTTAATCGTTGATGCAAGATACAGAGATGAATTGCAGAATTATCTGTCTGACCATCATATTGAAAGTACCGTTTATTATCCTTTGCCTGCCTATAAACAAAAGGCATATCTGAAAGATATTTTTTTACCGGTGTGCGAAAAATTATGTCAAACGGTTTTGTCCATTCCAATTCATCCTTATTTAAGCGAATCAGAAATCAGTTATATTTGTGAAACTATAGTTGAATTCTATAAAAACAAAAGCTGATATGTCTTTTTTCAAACACGAAAGTGCGTATATAGATGCCGGTGCAAGTATCGGGAAGGATACTAAAATCTGGCATTTTTGTCATATTATGCAGGCACAAATCGGGGAGGGCTGTATTTTAGGGCAAAATGTTTTTATAGCTAATAATGTTATCATCGGCAACAGGGTGAAGATTCAAAATAATGTTTCCGTTTATGAAGGAGTGGATTTGGAAAATGATGTATTTATCGGGCCGAGTGTGGTGTTTACCAATGTCATCAATCCGCGCAGTTTTATTGAACGCAAAGAAGAATATAAATACACTTTAGTAAAAAAAGGAGCGACCATAGGTGCCAATGTAACGGTGGTATGTGGTATCACTATTGGCGAATATGCCTTTGTGGGTGCCGGAAGTGTGCTCACTAAAGATGTACCGGCTTATGCCTTGATGGTCGGCAACCCTGCAAAACAAACCGGATGGATGAGTGAGGCAGGAGGTAAACTCTTGTTCGGTCTTGGTCATAAAGCAGTATGTCCGATAAGTGGGGAGAGTTATCTGTTACAAAATAAAACAGTTATTAAAATGTAATACTTCACTTTTTGCTTATTACTTCCAATAATTTTAAAATCTGTTCATCTTTTATCTTCAGTTGATTGAATAATTCCTCTATAATTTTTTGATCAGTTGAACTTAATGTTGATGAAAGAAAAATACCTGATTGGTTACAATGATTAAAAATATGCGATTCATCGAAGCTAATTAGTTTTACAGGATCTATTTCAAATACATTGGCAATTTTTTCTATAGTTTTCCATTCTAAATTTGCATCACTGTTTTCATACAGACTATATTGTTTCTGCGATATGTGCAACAACTCAGCCATATAATCCTGTTTATAGCCTTTGAGTGTTCTGATTTTTTTAATTTTTTCTCCAATATTCATGCTGAATAATTTATACCGTAAAAGTAATAATTTATTCCAATTTCATCGCTTAATAATTCCTAAACATGTATACATTTGTATGTGTGGTTTTATCATATACTAGTCAGATATCAATCACCAGGCATATTCCCCCAAGCCTAATAAAAGAAGGGATAATTATTTAAATAAAAAATCTTATGAGAAAACATTTTATTCCCCTATTTTTACTTTGTATGGTAATGGTAGGATTTACAGCTTGCAAAAAAGCAAACGATGTAACTGCAACGACTCAAGGCATAAATAGCCTTCAAGAGTTCGACCAAATTATTAGCGAAATTAACACAGATGCTACTAACTTACGTACTGGGAACCCACAAACAATTACCAAAATTCATTTATCAGATGCTGCTATTCAGGAAATGAGAAAAAATATTGTGTTTGATGAGAAAGGAAATTTCAGAGGTTTTACGAAGAATGGGTTAATGCGCAGTGAGTTAACTACCAAGGAACAATTATTTTTATATGAAAAGATTACTGGTAATGCAATAATAATGCTAAATTCGAATAAAGTCATAATTGCAGCGACTGAAAATAATCAGGACGGCTTGGTACGATACTATACGACTTGTGATGATTATAGACCTTGGGATGCATATCCATGTAGATCAATGAAAGATGCAACTTGTGTTTATTAATGTATTTACATTTATCTACATATGCGATTAGGAAATGGGGCTTGTTCTCATTCCTAATCGTTATTTTTCTTTCTAAGGCCTATTCAAAAGAGTATATTATCAGTTATAAACTCATTAATTTTGATACATTAGACCATTATTATTTTAAGGTTAATAATGGTATTGTTTTTGAAGATACTTTAGGTAAAAATAAATTCGGTTCTTTCACTGTAAACATAGTAGAACCGTGTAGAATGATTTTCTGTGCTAATGATGACTTCGGTCATATAAAGCGATGTTTCTTAGATTTAAAAAACACTATATTAGTAATTGATAAAAATAAATTAACTGTTAACATCCCAAACTCAAAGTTAAATGATGCATATAATATTTCTCTCGTCATACAAGATAGCTTTAGAACAAATATTGAACTACCTATTGAAAAATTATTACCTAAGAACCCAAATTCTTGGCTTGCTGATTCTCTTTTAAATGAGATTGATAGCCTTGAAATAGAATTAGACAAAATTATATTCAAAAGATTAAATTACAGATCATATATAGTATTACATAGAATGTGCTTTGATGTGCTTCATTATATTAAGCACCGACAAATGCTTATTGAAGACTTTAATAAGCTTCATCCATCTCTTAAAAAATATAAGGAATATGAAGAAATAAAAAAACTGCTTTATAAAGTTGATGAAATTTCTCCACCACCACTATTTAAGCCCTAAGTATGAAAAATTTACTCACTCAAATAGCAATATGCTGCATATTGCTGATAGTTGCATCATGTAAATCAAACAAATCAACTAAAGAGCATGTAAAAAATACAATTATTCATTTTCAAGAAGATACCATTCAATTAGGCAAATTATATACGAATGATTCAGTGGTCTTCTATGTAAAATATACTAATGTTGGCACACAACCCTTGTTTGTTTATTTTGCAAAAGGAAGTTGTGGCTGTATGGTGTCAGCATTTAACAAAGAGTCATTACAACCTAATCATGCTGATTCAATCAGCGTTAATTTTAAAACTCCTGCTGAAGCCGGATTGCAAACCAAAACATTTATCGTTGGTGCTAACACGGATCCCAGTATTCAGCAAGTTTTTATACTTGCAGATATTACAAAAAAAATCCCACGATAACCGCAGGACTTTCATATAATGATTGGTGTTTGTCGGATTATTTTACACGCTCCATATAATCGCCGGTGTCTGTATTCACTTTTATTTTATCTCCTATATTGACAAATAAAGGAATCATCACTTTTGCTCCGGTTGAAACGGTGCATGGGCGAAGTGTGTTGGTGGCCGTGTCGCCTTTAATTCCGGGCTCTGCATAAATTACTTCAACAACTACAGTGGCCGGTAATGTACAGGTTAGAGGTAATTCGTCTTCAGCTCTTACTGCAATTTTTACGATCATACCTTCTTCCAGAAATTCAGGGGCATTGATAATTGCTTCGGGTATGGCAACTTGTTCGTAAGTTTCATTATTCATGAACATGTACTGGTCGTCTTCTTTGTATAAGAACTGATATTCGCGGTGTTCTACACGCACTTCATCCAGTTTTGCTCCGGAAGGAAAAGTGTTTTCCAACACTCTGCCGGTAGTCACACTTTTGAGTTTCGTGCGTACGAATGCCGCACCTTTGCCGGGTTTTACATGTAAAAATTCAACAACCTGATAAATATCCGAGTTGAAATTAATACACATGCCGTTGCGTATATCTGATGTTGAAGCCATAAACTGATTTTTTGCTTGTATCTGAAATGGAAAAGACATTCCGTTTGCAGATTCAAATTGCTGCCTATTTTACGTATCCTTCAATCAGCACTTTGCCGTTATAATACAAATCGTTGCCGTGGATATATGCACGGTGGCTTAAATGGTTTTCACCTGTTTTTTTACAGGTTGCCACGTTAGCAGCTTCCATTTTGTAATGAGTTCTTCTCTTGTCTCTTCTTGTTGAAGAATGTCTTCGCTTGGGATGTGCCATGACGTTTTAGTTTAATTTGTCTTTTAATTTATTCAATTCCGCCCATCTCGGATCATCCGCAGGCGTATCATTTTCCTGTTGTCTTTTTTCCAGCAATTTTACAATTTCTTTGTCACAATATTCTGTCTTGCCGGGCTTGTCGCAAATTCTGTGAATCGGCAATGTCAGATGCAAATAATCATACACCAAAGCAGTAATATCGATATCCAGATCATCTTTGCCGATGTATAAAATATCTATATCTTCTGCTTTTTTCATTTCTTCGGTCAATGCATATTTCACATAAATAACAAAAGAAGTATGAACGGCTAACGGAATTTCTGCCGTACATCGGTCACACTCGCTCCAAACCTCTCCCTCTAGGTCAACTTCCAGTAAGATAGGTTCTTGTCTTTTATCCATGTTGATATGAACATCGATATTGCATTTTTGAATTTGGGATTTTTCAAAATCTGTAAAGAACTTTTCATCAATCCTGAAAGTAAATTCATGGATTTCTTTTCTTAATCCGGCATGAGGAATTCTTATTTCGTTCAATACATCACCCATATCCGTCAATTAGGATTAAAAAATTCGGATTGCAAAGATAACATCTTATCCACAAAAATGGAAACAATTCAGAATGGAAATTTTTAGCATTATCATTAATCTAATTAATTGATTATCATCGAATTAAAAATTAATCATGCAAATTAATGTTTGGGTAACGTAAAAAACTGAATGTAGAACTACAATAACCAAGTGCTTTGACTATAAATTTACATTTCCGGCATGATTTCTAGTACCAATTCTGTAATTTCTTTATCAACTAAATGTGTGTTTATTCCAATTGATTTGGGATAAATCAGATTTTCTGGTTTGTCATCAAAAAAAAGTGTTTCATTTGGCAGAAAATCCTCTAACCCCCTTACTTGTTCATAAATTTCAGCATCAGGTTTCCGCTCATGCAAATCATAAGAATAATAGGCATGGTGAAAACATGTATGCAGGCAGTTTTCTCCGAATGCAGACATACAATAGACTTCAATCTTTGGAATATGAATGATGTTAGTATTACTGAGTAATATAACGCGATATTTTTGCTTCAGTTTTTTCAGCATATCTACTCTCGAAAGTGGGATGTCTAAGAGAATAGTATTCCAGGCAGCTATAATATCAGAATCGGTAACCGCAGTGTTAATTGCTATGGTTTTGAGGCTATGCAAAAATTCCAGTTCGGTCAGATTTCCTTTTTCAAATTCATCAAAGAACCCCGCATTTTTAAGGCGCATTAATTCCATTTCCTTACAGACGGCACTCAAGTTTTGATACCAATGTTGGTCATCCAACAGATTGATAATTACATTTCCCAAATCAAAAATAAGTGTGCGTACTTTGCTTGTCATTATAAAAATTTAGTTGGACTTGAATGCAGTAAAAAAAATACGGCATTCAATAAAATAGAAATAAGATATGACTAATTATGCTCCGGCAAATTCTTCCTCCGTAATCAGTTTGTTTTGTATGGCATAAACTATCATTTCTGAAGAGGTATTAATCTTCAGCTTTTTCATGATATTTTTTTTATGCGTATAGACGGTATGTGTCGATAAAAATAAGTGTTCAGCTATTGTTTTAGCCTGCCAGCCTTTTGCCGTGAGTTTGATAATTTCTGTTTCTCTGGCTGATAAATTTAAAGCTCTGCACATATCTTCATCTTTATGTACATGGCTTTCAATGATGATATCAATAATCTTGTGGCACAAAAATTTCTCACCTTTTGCAGTTGCTCTAACAGCACCGATAATCTCTTCTTTGTCACACTCTTTTGTCAGAAAGCTGATGGCTCCCATCTCAATTGCTGTAAAAATGGATTCTTTATGCTGATCATCCGAAATAATTAATATTCCGCAATCCGGCAAAATAATCTTCAGTCGTTTGATGTCGTCAATTGAAAAATGATTGCCACTTTTGTAATCAAAAATAACTACATCAGGTTGTGTGGCTTTAGCCAAAGCTATTAAATTATCCGGTTGATCCGTTTCTCCGGCAAGCTCAAAATCTTTCTGCTCTGACAATAAAAAAGTTAACCCGGTACGGATTAAAAAATGTGCATCAGCAATTAATATCTTTATCATTGTGGTATAATCAGGTATAAATTTAAGCAAAAGTGGCGAAGTATAGATTAATTTAGTGTAAATGTGAAATAAGTAGTAATTTAGCACCTCCTAAGTATAATTATGAATAATAACCTATCTTTTCATCCAACATTATTGCCCTTATTTCCATCGAAAGATAATGATAAGCTGTGGGAGGATGTGCTTAAAAAGTATGATGAAAAACAATTTGCAGAAAGTGTAAGGGCACTCATCGTATATATAGATAAAGCACTGGAAGATAAATATGCTAATGCTGACAAAACTGAATATTTTATTCCACACGGTTCAGTTACGGTAGGTTTGAAAATTGCCGAAGATACATTATCCATTACTGCCCCGTTTCTTGATATTAGTTCGGCTAAACAAGTGCCATTGCTGCGACAAGTTGCTCAGATTAATTTCAGCCCACTTACTCTTTCACGCATAGACTTAGCTGACAATCAGCTTACTTTTAATTTCAGTTGTGCTTTGGAATTGTGCGAACCCTATAAGATTTATGATGTTTTACGTGAAGTATGTATTAATGCCGATAACTACGATGATGAGTTTATTACTAAATTTTCGGCAACGCATATTCAAACACCCAAAACAGAGTCGCTGACAGAAGAACAAAAGAACCTGGCTTATGACAGGATACAAGCTTATGCTGCTGAAGCACTTGCCGGCTATGAGCAATTGGAAAATAAAAGACTGACCGCCTTTTTATGGGATGTATTAATAACAACGCTGCTTAAAATTGATTATTACTGTGTGCCACAAGGCAATTTGCGCAATGAACTTGAAAAAACCATTTCTTTTTTAAACAGCAAGGAAGATTTCTATCAGCGCATGTCTACCGCTAAAGATTTCCTTAAAAAACTGCAAACAACAGATAAAGAAAAGCTGAAAAAAGATTTGTATAAGATAGAGATTTTTGTGCCTTATAAATACAATGCTAATCTTGATGCAGTTCGCAATAACCTTAAATATGCTTACGAAACTGCCGAAAAAGAAATGAAGGCCGGTGATAATATTGGCGCTACTTTTTCTATGTCATACGGAATACTTAATCTTTTTTACAGTTATAATGTGGATGCATCAGTAGCGGCATTATTGACAAAAGCCATGACAGATGCATCTGAAAAACCTATGCAGGAGTCTGCAAAAATATTATACGATGCCATACACACTATTATGACTAAAGACAATTTTACTGTTCCCGTTAGTAAAGTTGCTGATGAAGCACAAAAAGAAAATAAAGGATTCTTTAAAAAGATTTTCGGACTATGAATGACAACGAAATAAAACAAGCCGTTTATAAAATTAATACTGCCAGCGGAAGCGGAAGCGGATTTTATCTGAGCAAACAGAACCTGTTTGTTACCAACTATCATGTGATAGAAGGCAATAAGTTAGTTTCACTCGAAAATCAAAATAAAGACAGATACCGGGCGCATGTCGTCTACGTAAATCCGGATGCAGATATTGCATTTTTGCGAAGTGAGAAAGTCCTCTCTCAAGCCGCTATACCGTTTGAAAATGTTCAGGAAGTACGCAGCCGTGATAAAGTATTTGTATTGGGATATCCTTTTGGTATGCCCTATACCATTACGGAAGGCATCGTTTCCAATGAAAAACAATTATTAGACGGGAAAAATTATATCCAAACAGATGCTGCGGTGAATCCGGGAAACAGCGGAGGACCAGTAGTAAACGAAAATGGAGAACTGGTGGGAGTAACAACAGCTAAATTTACTGAGGCCGATAATGTGGGTTTTGCCATACCCGGCAAAGTGGTGGAAGAAGAGCTGGCTTCATTTCAGGAAAATAAGAACGACCGGTTTTCATTAAAGTGCAGTTCTTGTAAATCATTGATTTTTGAGAAGACAGATTATTGTCCGAATTGCGGTGCAAATATCAACGAGAAAATATTTGATGATAAAGAAACCGGAAAATTGTCTGTATTTGTAGAGTCGGCTATAGAAAACATGGGATTAGACCCAATACTTTCACGCAATGGAGCTGAGTTTTGGGAGTTTCATTCCGGTTCGGCATTAGTTCGAATTTTTGTTTACGAACGAAATTATTTGTATGCTACATCTCCAATAAATAATTTGCCTACCGGAAATTTAGATAATCTGTTTAAATATATTTGTAGTAATCAGGTTCCACCATATAAATTGGGGGTGTACCAAAATCAAATTTTTATTTCATACAGGGTGCGTATTTCTGATGTGTTTTCAGATAAGAGCGAAACAGTAAAACAACATCTCAGTCAGCTTATTCTGAAAGCCAATGAGATGGATGATTATTTTACTGACATATTTGGATGTGAAAAAACAAATTTTGCCAAGATAGAACAAGCTTAACTAGTTTGTTCTTTTTGTGTAATCCAGCATAAATTTCAGGATGTCCAATCGTATAAAAATTATAGAAAAAAATGACCTGCTTGAAATCCGCATAGCACTTAAGAAAAATACAGCGGCTTTAGTGGCTATGATATTGGCTACGCTTGCCTGGGTTTTTGTGTTATTTGTATTTATTAATATCACGCTGCGGCTTCATTTTTTTTGGTATAAAGCCGGAATGATATTGGCAATATTATCATGGTTTGCGTTAGGAATGGCAGGTGCCAGTTTCTTTATATGGTTGTTTTGGGGTAGAGAGCGAATTATTGTCAGCAAAGATTATTTTATTACAGACAAGCCATTGGTGTTTTTTTACAGACGCAATTTTTATCCCATAAGTGAAGTTGCGCAATTACGGAGTGATAAGGAAGTATATCAGGTAAACCGCAATGGTAACTGGGTGGAGGAAAGCAGAACGGTACTAAAATTTGAAACCCCTGACAAACAAGTCATATTTGCCCGTGGCATTGAAAAAGAAGAGGCAGAATTTATACTCCTGCAATTAGCAAAACGTTCAGAATTAAAGAAAGAACAATTTGCAGTAGATCAAAAATTTTAAGTGGGATACAAAATACTGCCAAAGGCATATTTTACTTAAAAAAAGAAATAACGGCCTTACTGATGTAGTTCAAATCGGTTTCAGTTAAATCAAAAAACAATGGCAGCCGAAGGAGACAATCATTATATACCTGTGCATTTGGCAATTCTTTGCCGTGGTATAGAGAACTAAAAAACGGACTTTGATGAAGATTCTGATAATGAAAAACAGCATAAATGTTTTTACTTCTCA
>CAZPBT010000037.1:0-16963 GCA_964584555.1 uncultured Chitinophagales bacterium | reverse complement strand
TGATGTGCATCCGGCATAAAGCGAAGATACGAGATGCAATGAAACTTTTGAGATTTTAGGGCATAAAAAAAGACCGGGGTTAGCCGGTCTCTAATTTATCAAGTTTTTTAAATACTTATTTCGGTGTTGTTCCTGTTTTTGGAGCTGGAGAAGCCGGTTTTGGTTCTGGCAGTTTCAAATAAGATTTCAACAAAGGCAATACATCATCGCTTTCATCAGCATACAATAATGAACCTGCGCTAGAGTCGAAGATATATGTATAACCGTTTGCTTTAGCTACTGCTTTGATAGCATCGTTCACTTTTTGCATAATTGGAGAATACAAATCATCTTGTTTCTTTTGTACTTTTTGTTGAGACGCTTGTTGGAATTCATTGATGCGTTGTTCCAGATCTTGCAATTCTTTTGCTGCCAATTCAGCTTCAGCTTCTGACATCAGTTTCTTGTCATATTTTTGCTGAAAATTTGTAGCTTTTGTCTGGTATTCTACAGCCATCTGATTAGCTAAATTATCCAAATCTCTTGCATATTTATCAATAACTGTATCTGCTTTAGCTTTTTCAGGCATCAGTGTCAGCAATTCATAAGAATTGAGATAACCAAATTTGTTTACTTTTTGTGCAAAGGATGTTGCAATAGCTGCAATCATAATCAATACTACGGTAGTTAATTTCTTCATTTGTAAAGTTTTAATTTTTTTTGTTTTTATTATGGTTGATTAATTTACGCCTAAACGTTTTAATATTTCTTCGCTCAAGTCTAATTTGGGATTAGAATATAAAATGGCACTTCCACCGGATGCTTTATCGAAAACAAAATCATATTGTCTGTTTTCTGCCAGCTTTTGGATGGCATCAAAGACTTTGTCTTGTATAGGCTGGATCAATTCCTGACGTTTTTTAAACAAATCACCGTTTACGCCGAATCGTGATTTTTGCAAATCTTTCAATTCATTTTCTGCTTTGATGATATCCTCTTCGCGTTGTTTTTTCATATCTTCAGACAACAAAAATTCCTCCGCCTGATATTTTGTATACATCTTTTTCAACGCCTCATTTTTTTGGTCAATTTCTGCCTGCCATGCTTTTGCCTGATCATCTAACTTTATTTGTGCTGATTTATAATCGGGCAGTTTTTCCAAAATATACTTGGTATCGACATAAGCGAAACGTTGAGCAAATGAATTTGTTGTCAGCATTGCGAAGCAACAAAGTACAAGAATGGATAAAAGTTGTTTTTTCATTTTATATATATTTTATTCCGGTTCAAAGCCTAAGATAAAGGATATATTTCCGTTTTTACCGATGTAGTCAAAAAATCCGGAAGCATTTTTTATCGGGCTTCCATTACCACTATCAAAACGTATGCCATAGTCAATACCAATTAAACCAAACATCGGCAACACTGCACGCACACCGATACCAACGCTTTTCTTCAGTTTGAATGGATTGTATTCTTTTATACTGTGATAGGTATTTGCTGCTTCAAAAAACGCCAGACCGAAAATGGTGGCTGTAGGACTTAATGAAAACGGATAGCGCAACTCTAATAAAAACTTGTTGTAAATAGGATCACCGCCGGTAGATGAGTAAGGCCCTTCGTACCCGCGATGAGCTACAATATCAGTACCAAATAAAGATACGGTGGATGGTATACCATTTCCGCCAACTTCAAATCGCTCGAATGGAGTTATACCGATTTTTTTATTATAAGCTCCCAAAAATCCGAATTTTGCCACCGTACGTAACACCAACTTAGATTTACCTAACTGCTGATACCAGTCAACATTGAACTTAAATTTATAATACTCAATCAGTTTGTATTTTTCTGAAAGTGTTTTCCCATCGAAATTATTGTCTTTTCTAAACAGAGAATACGGTGGTGTAAACTGGAAAGACATTTCCACTTTTGCCCCGGCGGTAGGGAATACAGGTTGGTTGATAGAGTTGCGTTGTAAGGACAATTTAAAGTTCAGGTTATTGAATTTTCCGCTGTCAATACTCACGTTATTGATGTAATAGCCCAAATAGTTTTGGAGAATATAGCTGTAGTAATTACCTGAAGCCTGGAAAATAAAATAGTCATCCGGTTTTTTCAATCTCGTACCCAATGACACCGACATACCTGTGGTTATTTGTTTTCCGGTTACTTTTCTGTTTTCATCTATATTTTGAATACGGGAACGGAAGGCTGCAACTGTAAATGCATTAGGCTTTTTGCCCCCTAACCAAGGCTCAGTAAATGAGAAATTATAATTTTGATAGCGCTTACCGTTGCTTTCTATACGCAATGTCAATTGTTGCCCATCGCCGGTTGGCAATGGCTTCCAAGCATCTTTATGAATAATGTTTTTAAGTGAGAAATTATTGAATTTCAAACCGAGTGTACCAATCAAACCTCCTTGTTTTCCTCCCCAGCCTGCAGATAATTCTACCTGATCGGCAGATTTTTCTTTTACTGTGTATTTGATATCAACTGTACCATCTACAGGATTAGGAAGAGGTTCCACTTTAGTTTCCTGCGGGTCAAAATAACCTAAATTGGCAATCTCACGTTGGGAGCGAATTAAGTCAGAACGAGAAAACTTATCCCCCGGAAAAGTATGTAATTCACGGCGAATGACATTGTCATTTGTTTTATCATTGCCTTCTATGATTACATTTTTTATTGTGGCTTGCGGCCCTTCGCTAATGCGTACTTCCAAATCAATTGAATCATTTTCTGCAGAAGTTTCAATTGCATTTACATTAAAAAACAAATAACCGTCGTCATAGTATAATGAACTGATGTCACCACCATCAGGATCCATGTTCAATCTTTTTTGCAACAACTCAGCATTATAGATATCTCCCTTTTTAATATTGAGTACTTTACTCAGTTGCTCATTGCTGTATTTGGAGTTTCCTTTGTATTCAATATTTCTGAAATAATAACGGTTGCCTTCATCAATATTTAATTTGACACTCACATTGCCATCATCATTTTTAATCACTGTATCTGAAATGATACGCGCATCTCGGAATCCAAGGCTATTGTAATAATTAATCAAATTTGATTTGTCTTCTTCGTACTTTTCTTCATTAAATTTCGAACCTTTGAAATTAATACGGAATCGCTCTGCGAAAAAATCGATAAAGGATTTATGATTGAGGTTGCCCAAGGTGTATAATGCATCTACCGTTTTTTGTTTTTTTGAACGACTTTTATCATGCAAAAACAGTTGTACTTTAGTACGTTCTTTCGTGCCTTTCATTGCCTTGCGCAACTTGGCCAAACTTGCGCTTTCTACACCGTTGAATTCAATATTATTTATTTTTACTTTATTGCCTTTCGTCACATTTACGGTTAATGCTGCGGCATTAATTAACCCTTTTTCTGCATTTTCTACTACATTCACTTGTGCATTCAGATAAGATTTTTCCTCAAATTTATCTAATACTGTATTTTTTACATTCAATTTCAAGGCATCCGTAAGCGGTTTTCCTTTGTAATAATCTAATCTTTTCAGCACATCTTCTTTATCACTTTTTTTCAAGCCGTTTACCGTTATACTGTTCAGCCTTGGTCTTTCAACCACATCCACCCGCAGGTAAATACTGTCACCCACGATATTAGAAGCATATACTTTTACATTGCCGAATAATCCCTGACGCCATAAGTTTTTAATCAGTTTGGTTACTTCATCTCCTGGTACAGTTATCGCATCACCGGGTTTAAGCCCGCTCAAAGAACGGATAATGTTTTTATCCAAAAAGTTGGTGCCGCTGATATCCAATGCAGCCAGTGTATAGGTTTTTGGCTCATTCGCAGCAGCAACAGAAGTCGGCAGGCTATCTTGTGCCAGCAATAATGCTTCAGCAGATGCAGTATCTTGTGCTTTTATCATTCCGGTTTTGCCCATCAGCCCAAAACAAAGAATCCATATATATAATTGCTGCTTCATGTTCATATTTAATCTTATTTTTCTTCAAGTTGTTCAGTCGTCATACCAAATCTTCTTTCTCTGTTTTGGAAATCGTATATGGCATGAAATAAATCTTCTCTGTTAAAATCTGGCCAGAATTTTTCGGTAAAATAAAACTCCGTATAGGCCATTTGCCACAGCAAAAAATTACTTACTCTGCATTCTCCGCTGGTGCGAATCATCAGCTCAGGGTCGGGCATACCGGCAGTAAATAAATTTGCAGCAAGGAAGTTTTCATCAATTTCATTCAAATTAACAAAACCACTTTTATATGTTTGTGCAATTTTCTGAACGGCCTGTATAATCTCATCTCTCGAACCATAACTCAAAGCGAGTGTCAGTGTCATGCGTGTATTGTTTTGTGTTTCGGAGATGGCCTTCATCAGTGCCTTACGGTTGGATTCGGGTAAGGTGTCGATATTGCCGATGGCATTTAATCTGATATTGTTTTTTTGCAGTGTTTTTATTTCTTTGCTGATAGTCAAACTCAATAATTCCATCAGTGCTGAAACTTCCTTTTGCGGACGACTCCAGTTTTCGGTGGAAAATGCATATAATGTCAGATAATTCACTCCTATTTCTGCACATCCTTCTGTTACTTCACGTACGGCTTTTACTCCGTTTTTATGACCAAAGATGCGGTGTTTGCCTTGGGATTTCGCCCATCTGCCGTTGCCATCCATAATGATGGCTATATGCTTAGGCAATGCGAGACGATCAAGCTTGTTTTTATATGATTCCGGATTTGTCTGCATTAAAATACTTTGGGACATTTGAATGTGATAAACGTGTAGGTAAGCCCTGCTCCGATAAATAAAAATCGGTCTCTGTCATTGCTGGTGCCGCGTTGTTTGCCAAAAACACCTATTTTTCCTGCTGATTTGTCGGCTATATCGGGCCCGACATTTTCGCCATTGATAAAATAGTTGACATCAGTTGGTTCAGCATAAAACTTGCTGACATCATCCAGATAATCATTAAAGGTAAGTCTGCCGCTGATTTCGACATTTAAAGCTAAATGCTGAGTGAGCGCAATTTTAAAACCTCCGCCATAAGGCATGGCAAATGCATAGTAATTATAACCTCTGTTTTTGGTCTGAATATTGGCAGACTTTTGCCCTTCAGTACCGACAGATTCCAACTGAATGCGCTTGCCTTCAAAGCGGGTGATGGGATTGAAATAAAACATACTCACTCCGGTAAACAAATAGGGTGTCCAGCGCTTGGAGGTACCGTCTTTGTAGTCATAAGTAGAATACTTGAAAAAATTGATTTCGTAGGTAATTGCCAGTTCTGCAATCTGAGAGTTAAAATCCAGATTTCGAGCCTGTAAATAAGGATAGCCTTTTATCCGGCTGTCATCAGCAGAAAGAAAGGCATAATTACCTCCGGCTTTAACTGACATTCTGCCTTTACCAAAATTATAACGATAGAAAACTCCTGTAGCCCAACGTGCATTTTTGAAAGAATAAGTTGGATTTAAATCGCCGAGATAAACAGCAGTGCCACCCCAGGCGCCCACCTCATTTTCTTGTGCATGCAGGGGCAGGTTTAGCATAATGGCTAAAATAAGATAAACTATTTGCTGTCTCTTTTTCAAAAGAGGATTAAATTTTGGTGTACGAAGATATAATATTAACGCTGAATAAGGAAATGCAGGGGGGATTATAAGGTTTTATTAATGGATTGACGTATGATTTTCACATTATTTAAGATGGGCGGGGAAATTGCAAAAAATATGAGGTATTTGGGTAAAGTATGGACAAATATATATTTAAATCAACGCAAATTCTACTTAGCCCATTGGTAACAACTTACTGTTTATAAAATGGTCTTAAAATATTCAATAGTCAAGGGCAATCCCTGGCTAAAAGAGTATTGGGGAGCATAGTGCAATCGTGTTTTAGCTTTTGTAATATCTGCCAAGGAATCACGGATATCACCCGATCGAGGCTCTCGGTGTATAGCTTCTATGTTTTTGCCGAGATATATTTTGATGGCAACATACATCTGGTTGATGGTAAACCGCTCGCCAAATGCTACATTATATGCTTGGTTATAAGCGTCTGCATTATCTACAGTCAGTGCTTTTATATTAGCTTGCACGGCATTGTGTACAAAAGTAAAATCCCGGGTTTGCTCACCATCGCCGTTAATATATGGGGCTTTATCATTCAAAAGCGATTTAATAAACAAAGGCATCACGGCAGCATATTCACCATCCGGATCTTGCTTAGGACCAAAAACATTAAAATAACGCAAACCTATCATTTCCATACCGAAACAACGGGCAAATACGGATGCGTAGATTTCATTGGTCAGTTTAGTAACGGCATAAGGCGACAATGGATTGCCGATTTTTTCTTCACGCTTGGGCAAATTGGGTTCATCACCATAAACAGATGAGGAGGAAGCATATACAAACCTTTTTATCCCGGCATTTTTTGCAGCAGTCAGCATATTGACAAAACCACTCACATTCACTTCATTCGAGGTCAGCGGGTCTTTTATAGAACGTGGCACGGAGCCAATGGCGGCCTGATGACACACCATATCCATCCCATCGCAAGCTTTTTCACAGTCGGCATAATTCCGGATATCTCCCTCGAAGAATTCAAAATTCGGATTATCCGTAAATTCTTCCAGATTATTCAAGTTACCTGTTGCTAAATTATCCATTACACGCACTTTTGCACCATGTAGTAATAAATATTCGACAATATTTGAACCTATAAATCCCGCACCCCCGGTTACTACTATTTTTTTATGCTGAATGGGTGATAAGTGGAACGCTTGCTGATACATGTAGCAAAAATACGAAAAGCGATTTTAGTAAAGCTACTTACAATATAATTAAGTAAACATTTTTCTCAGCAAGCTGGGTTCTGATGAAATGCTTTAATATAAATAGTTGTTTATTTATTGAATTGACTTCGGAATAAGCGTTTCAATTTATAAAATAGTTGATTTTTTATAAAGAACCTCTTCCTATTTTATTCCTCCTCTTTGTTTAGTTGGAAATTAGTAAGCAACTATTTTTATCTTACTTTTCTAAGCCAAACTTAGTTTATTGAATTGAGTTTGCATAAAAAAAGAGTCGGGTTAACTACTCCCGACTCCAACTAACTAACTAACTAACCAAATCTTACTTTAAAAAAAGTATTACTGAAGAGGTAAGTTATGAATACAAAGATACAATGATTTATTTGTATATACAAGTATCAATTGAGATTTATCAATCCAAGTACTAAAAAAAGTGACTATTTATGAAAGAAAATTGATAATTATCAAATAATACATGAAAAGCTACTTTATAAACTCTTCCTATTCTCCTCCGTCAGCTTAGCAAATTAGCACTATTTAATGTTTTCAAATACATATTGGTTATATACTTATATTATAATATGGTATTATAATTATATTTTATTAATTTGAATACTCAAATATATGTAATCAGTCAGAAGAACATTTTATCGTTTTGTAGATTAATTTTATAAGAAACTTTAAATTCGGTTTTCATTAACCCTCAACTCTATTTATTTTCACATCATGGAACGCGACAAAAAAATATTCTCATTAATCAATGATGAATTACACCGCCAAACTGTTGGCATAGAGCTGATAGCTTCTGAAAATTATACTTCTAAACAAGTGATGGAGGCTATGGGTACTTGTCTGACAAATAAATACGCTGAAGGTTACCCGAGAAAACGCTACTATGGCGGATGTGAAATTGTTGATCAGATTGAGCAACTTGCTATCGACAGGCTTTGTACTTTGTTTGGAGCTGAATATGCCAATGTGCAACCACACTCCGGAGCGCAGGCCAACGCAGCCATCTTCTTAGCCTGTTTAAAACCTGGAGATACGGTGATGGGCTTTAATTTATCGCATGGCGGTCATCTATCGCATGGCTCTCCGGTAAATTTTTCGGGCAAACATTTCAGACCCGTATTTTATGGCGTAGAACAAGAAACCGGTATCATCGATATGGATAAAGTAGAAGCTTTGGCATTGCAGGAGAAACCCAAATTAATCATTTGCGGTGCATCTGCTTATGCAAGAGACTGGGATTACAAACGCTTCAGAGCCATAGCCGACAAAGTTGGTGCATTGCTTTTGGCAGATATTGCTCATCCCGCAGGTTTAATAGCCAAAAAGAAACTCAATGATCCGATGCCCCATTGCCATATCGTTTCATCTACCACTCATAAAACACTGAGAGGTCCGCGAGGCGGAATTATCATGCTGGGCAAAGATTTTGAAAATCCTTGGGGAGAAAAAACACTGAAAGGCGAAACCAAGATGATGTCAGTTATTTTGAATTCTGCGGTGTTTCCGGGTATGCAAGGTGGTCCCTTAGAACATGTCATCGCAGCAAAAGCAGTTTCTTTTGGCGAATGTTTAACTGATGAATTTGGGATGTATGCCGACCAAGTGATGTTGAATGCTCGTGTGATGGCAAACGAATTTATGAAACGTGGCTACAATTTAGTTTCCGGTGGTACAGACAATCATCTTATGCTGATTGATTTGCGCAATAAAAATATTTCGGGCAAAGATGCAGAAAAAGCTTTGGTGCAGGCCGACATCACTGTAAACAAAAATATGGTGCCGTTTGATGATAAATCGCCATTGGTTACATCCGGTATTCGTATTGGTACACCAGCCATCACTACACGCGGACTGAATGAGCAAGATTGTTTGCAAGTAGTGGACTGGATAGACACCATTCTGAAAGCTCCTACTAATATGGCACTTATAGCAGATATAAAAGGTGAGGTAAATAAATTTATGTCAGATTTTCCTTTATATTAAGATGAGCCAATATTTTAACAAGAGCCATGTCGTTGGCTTTAAATTGCTTTATATAAGTTGTCTTTCTTTCTTAGTTTTAACGATGGCTGGCATGATTGTCTATCCGGGAGGCACATTTATGCATACGGAATACACACACTATTATTTTTTAGAAAATTTCTTTTCCGACTTAGGAAGAACACAAACTCCGAACGGGAGCATGAATTTATTTTCACTAATATGTTTTGATACAGCATTGATTTTTCAGGCAGTAGCCTTATTTGTTTTCAATATTCAGTTTTTAAAGGAAGTGAAAGCTAAGGAATTGCATACTGTGTTTTATTATATCGCCATAGTTTGCGGCATTTTGTTTCCAGTATTTTTATATGGCATTGCCATTACACCTTGCAATTTATTTCTGAAAGCCCACATGTTTTGTGTGCGTTGGGGTTTTGGTATCTTGGTGCCGCTTAGCTTGTCATATACTATTTTGGTTCGCAAACATCATTTGTTGCCTAACAAATATGGAAATGTAATGCAGGTAATTGTGTTGGCCTGTTTTCTATATTTTTTACTGATCATGTTCGGTCCTAATACAAGAGAAAATATTTATATCCAGCCGGTAGCCCAAAAAGTAATCGTGTATGCCATGGTGTTTTCATTGGTCTACCTTACATCGGGATGCATGCGTTATTTGCATATACCGACAAAGCAAGAAATACGTGAAGCGCAGGAGAGTGCGTAATTTCTATTATGAATAGTTCAGCTTTCTGATATTTGCAGGCAATCAGGCTAAAGGAAAAATTGGTGAAATAAACGGATTGTTTTTTTATCTGTGTAAATCAGTCTTATCTGCTTAATCAGCGTGCTTATTTATTTAAATACAAATTGCAATATACATATTACTTTAGTATATTATATAGCTTAAATTTATAATTATTATATTATAAATAATTCAAAACACTTCCCAGCCATTTTTCTACACTTTCAGTGGTCATCTCTTTGCGTTTGGCGAGGCTTTCCACTTGGTCTTTGCTTATCTTGCCTATACCAAAGTACTTGCTTTCCGGATGTGAGAAATACCAACCACTCACGGCTGCCGTTGGGTACATTGCCATACTTTCGGTAAGGGTAATACCGGCATTTTTGGTAGCCTCCAAGATGTCAAACAGCGTAATTTTTTCGGTATGGTCGGGGCATGCCGGATAGCCCGGTGCCGGACGTATGCCTGTATATTTTTCTTTAATTAATTCATCATTCGTCAGACTTTCATTTTTATCAAAAGCCCAAAATTCTTTTCGCACACGCTCGTGCATCCGCTCTGCCAAAGCTTCTGCTAATCTGTCTGCCAATACCTTTAATAAGATGGCATTATAATCATCATGTTTTTCTTCAAAGGCTTTAATTTTAGCTTCGATGCCAATGCCTGTTGTAACAGCAAAAGCACCGATATAATCTTCTTTCTGTGTTTGTATAGGTGCAATAAAATCGGCTAAAGAGATATTTGGCAAGCCTTCCGCTTTTTTGTTTTGCTGACGCAAATGATGTACAACTTTTATCTTGTTGTCTGCTACAATTTCTATATCATCATCGTTGATGGTATTGGCTTTAAAGAAGCCGATTACTGCTTTAGCAGTTAACCATTTTTCTGTACAAATTTTATCCAGCATAGCATTTGCATCTGCAAATAATTTTTTGGCTTCATCGCCCACAATCTTATCCTCTAATATTGCCGGATATTTGCCGTGTAATTCCCAAGCCTGAAAAAACGGCGTCCAGTCGATATAATTTCTTAATTCACTTAAATCGTAATCATCAAAAGCTTTAACACCTAAAAAAGTAGGCTTAGGCGGAGTGTAAGTTGTCCAGTCTATCGGAGTTTTATTTTTACGCGCTTCTTCTATGCTGATATAATCTTTAATCACGCTTTTATTATTATGCCTGTTGCGCATCACTTCGTATTCTGCTCGTATGTCTTTTTCCAGTTGTAGCGCATCCACTTTATTCATCAATTGTGTAGCAACAGGAACACTTCGAGAGGCATCTAATACATGTATGGTAGCACCTGAATAGTGAGGTTCTACTTTTACGGCAGTATGCAATTTGGATGTAGTAGCTCCGCCAATTAATAATGGTGTTTTCATGCCTCTGCGCTCCATTTCTTTAGCTACATCAACCATCTCATCTAAAGATGGCGTAATTAATCCGCTCAAACCAATGATGTCCACATTTTGTTTTTGAGCTTCATCTAATATTTTATCGGCGGGTATCATCACGCCTAAATCTATTATCTCAAAATTATTACAAGCCAGTACCACGCCTACAATATTTTTACCAATATCGTGCACATCGCCCTTCACGGTGGCTAATAATATTTTGCCTAATTTTTTCGCTTCTCCGCTTTGAGATGCTAAGATATAAGGTTGTAAATAAGCCACAGCTTTTTTCATTACCCTTGCTGATTTTACCACTTGAGGTAAAAACATTTTCCCACTGCCAAACAAATCTCCTACTACATTCATGCCGTCCATCAGTGGACCTTCAATCACATGCAACGGCAAATCGTATTGTTGCCGGCATTCTTCCGTGTCTTCATCAATATATTCTATTAGTCCTTTAACTAAAGCATGTTTTAGTCGTTCATTTACGGGCTGATTTCTCCAAGATAAATCTTCTTCTTTCTTCTTGGCTGTACCTTTTACGGTATCGGCAAATTCTAATAATCTCTCTGTAGCATCATCTCTTCTGTTGAGTAAAACATCTTCCACTCGCTCCAATAATTCTTTGTCGATATCATCATATACTTCCAGCATAGTTGGGTTCACTATGCCCATATCCATGCCGTGTTTGATGCCATGGTACAAAAATGCCGAGTGCATGGCTTCTCGCACGATATTATTTCCTCTGAATGAAAATGAAACGTTAGACACTCCTCCGGAAACATGCGACCCGGGCAGATTTTCTCGTATCCACCTGGTAGCGTTAAAGAAATCCAGGGCATTGTTTTTATGTTCGTCCATGCCCGTTGCTACCGGAAAAATATTGGGATCGAAGATGATATCGTTGGGATTGAATTTTACTTTGTTGACTAAAATTTCATAACTGCGTTTGCAGATATCGATTCTGCGCTGATAGGAATCTGCTTGTCCGTTCTCATCAAATGCCATGACCACAGTAGCCGCTCCGTATTTTTTTATCAATTTCGCCTGACGAACAAATTCTTCTTCTCCGCCTTTTAAGGATATGGAATTGACGATAGATTTTCCCTGTACACATTTTAATCCGGCTTCAATAATTTCCCATTTTGAAGAATCGAGCATAATTGGTATGCGGGCGATTTCTGGTTCTGAAGCAATGAGATTTAAGAAATTGACCATCGATTTCACGCCGTCAATCATGCCTTCATCCATGTTGATATCGAGTACTTGCGCACCGCCACGTACTTGATCCATTGCCACTGCTAAAGCATCTTCAAAGCGTTCTTCTTTTATCATTTTTAGAAAGACCTTTGAGCCTGTTACATTCGTTCGCTCACCGATATTTATAAAATTAGATGATTTCGTTACAAGTAGTGGTTCAAGACCACTTAGTTTTAGAGTATTACAGTCTGTTTCCATTTATTTATTATACAATTTTTACACACCCCTTAATCCCCTCTTTAGAGGGGAAACACGGACAGTGGTGATAAAAATAATTACAATATTTAATAGTAATTGCGATACGTTTTCTACTGTCCGAATTTCCCTCCTAGTAAGGAGGGATTAAGGGAGGTGTTTTTTGTTATTTATTTTCATACAACTAGTAAATCTTTTACTTTCCTGGGTTTATAATTTTTTGCTACTTCGGCAAAGCATTTTATATGCGCCGGAGTAGTGCCACAGCAACCGCCTAAAATATTGACAAGTCCCAAGTCTAAATATTCGCGTACTGCCTCTGCCATTTGTTCGGGTGTTTCATCATACCCTCCAAATGCATTGGGTAGGCCCGCATTGGGATAAGCACTAATCAAAAATGGAGCTTCCTTTGCCAGCACTTGCAAATAAGGTCGCAGGTCTTTAGCCCCAAGCGCACAATTCAACCCTATCGAAAACAAATTAACATGCGACATCGAAATTAAAAACGCTTCTGTGGTTTGTCCGCTTAATGTTCTGCCACTGGCATCGGTGATCGTTCCTGAAATAGAAACAGGATATTCTTTTCCGATATCTTCAAAAAGCGATTGCACTGCAAATAGAGCAGCTTTAGCATTGAGTGTATCAAAGATGGTTTCTATGAGCAATAAATCAACGCCACCGTCTATTAATGCTTTGGCTTGTTGATAATAAGCTTTAACAAGTTCATCGAAAGTAATAGCTCTGAATCCGGGATTATTGACATCGGGTGAAATAGATGCCGTGCGGTTGGTAGGACCCATAGCACCTGCTACAAATCTTGGAAAATCGGTAAATTCCTGAGCTACTTCTTTGGCAATTTTAGCTGATTGAAAATTGATATCGTAAACGGCATCCTCCAGATGATAATCGGCTTGTGCGATGGTAGTACCACTAAAGGTATTGGTTTCCACTATATCAGCACCTGCCTGAAAATACTGACGATGAATTTCTTTTATGATTTCAGGGCGAGTGATAGACAATAAATCATTATTGCCTTTAAGCGGATGCTCATGATTTTTCCATCTGTCGCCGCGATAGTCGGCTTCATCGAGTTTGTAGCGCTGTATCATCGTTCCCATAGCTCCATCGAGGATGAGAATTTTTTGTTGTGCTATTTGTTTTAAGTCATTAGTCATTAGTTATTAGTTTTTTGTTTTCTGCAATCAGACTACAGACCACAGAATGTGAATATATTTTTTTATACAACTACTAAAACAAAAAGAATACAGGAATATGAAAGAATATAAAATCTGTAGTCTGTTAGCTATGAGCAGTTGACTAATTACGAAAATGAAGAAAAAAGATAGATGAAGACATTTACTTATTTTCCACTTGTTAGTGTAGGATTTGGCACCATTGACGAGTATTAAGTATTGAGTATTGGGTATTGGGTACTAAGAAAATATCTTACTACTTAATACTTCCTACTAACTACTAAACCAAACCGGTTGCCAAGACATCATCGGGCCTATTCCCTCCGTCTTTCGTAATAAGTTTAATAAACAAAGAACAATATGCAAATGTACACAAAAGAAATAAGAATGCAAATTGCCATAAGGCAATAAAAAAGCTCGGCGACAATTAAGATACTGTTTTATCTATTAACAAGAATATTAGGGCAAAAACATAGGCACCAGTATATTTCTATCAGTTGTAGTGCCATCTCCTAACTGTCCATAATTATTTAAGCCGCAAGACCAAAGAGTGTTGTTGGTTTTAAGTACTAAGCTGTGAGTTACACCTGCACTTATTTGTATTTGCGGTTCTTCAGTGGTGGTTTTATTTTTCTTACAAGAGGTGGCAGTTATTCGATTAACAAGAATAAGACTGTAAATATGATTAGACTTTTGATTGTCTTTTATTTTTTAAATAAGAAATATATTGATTTTAATCCGCCACAAAAACAAAATCTACTAAACCAGCTATTTTGTAGGTGTAGGTAAATCTATCAGGGAAGGTCTGAAGAGATGTTTTCGCATCGCTGTAATAATGAATAGTAATACCATCGGCATAGAATGGCATGAAATCATACACGCTATTATCTCTGATCTCAAAAGCATCTTTTAAAACATTTATACTCACTACAAATCTTTTATTCGCAGGCACAGAAATAGGAGTAATGCTTACATATTTATAACTTAAAGAATCTAAATCAGCATAAGTGGTAGCTAAAACGGCTTTTGAAGAATCATCCCATACGGTAATTCTGTAATTTCCGGCTTTCGGAACCTTGCCACCTACTTTTGTTATTTTCCCTTTTGCATTGGATGAAAAAGTTATTCCATGTTCATACGATGTAGTGTACCCTGTATTTAAAGTTCTGTAATAATAAGTCGTTCTCAATTCAGTATTTTGTATCGGTTTTACTTCTGTTTGAGTTGGAGTCACTGATTTATCTTTCTTGCAGGAAAGCTGGGTGGTCATCACAAAAAACAGGATAAAAAAGATGCTGATAAAATTCATATTCTTGTTCATGTATTAAAATTTATTCATAAAGATAAATAGCTTCTTTCGTACTTTTGAGTATAATGAGTATTCGGCACAAATCAGTGATAATTCGTTCTAAAAGCTCATTTTTTATTCCCTTTTCTATTTATTAACTTCGCAGACTATTTTACAATATGAAAGTAACGGACATTTTAGCACAGAAGAAAAACGAATCGCTCGTATCTTTTGAGATACTACCTCCTTTGAAAGGGAAAAGTATAGCATCCATCACCAAAATCTTAGACCCATTGATGGAGTATAAACCTCCGTTTATTGATGTTACCTATCATCGGGAAGAGTTTGAATACAAGCAAAATCCGGAAGGGTATTTTGAAAAAATAGCCGTGCGCAAACGACCGGGCACGGTGGGCATTTGTGCAGCCATTAAATACCGATATAATGTGGAGGCTGTTCCACATTTTTTATGCGGTGGTTTTAGCAAAGAAGAAACTGAAAATGCGCTTATAGATTTAGGATTTTTAGGCATACACAATATTCTTGCTCTTCGTGGCGATGCCAGAAAATTAGAGAAAAAATTTGTCCCCGAACCGGACGGTCATGCTTTTGCTCTGGACTTAGTAGAGCAAATAAACAAGATGAATAATGGCGTTTATCTGGATGCTGATTTAATCAATCCGGTGAAAACGGATTTTTGTATTGGTGTTGCCGGTTATCCCGAAAAGCATTTTGAAGCTGCTAACTATGAACAGGATTTACATTATTTAAAACAAAAAATAGACGCCGGCGGCGATTATATTGTAACGCAGATGTTTTTTGATAATGCCGTTTATTTCAAATTTGTGGAAGATTGCCGAAAAATGGACATAAATGTTCCCATCATTCCGGGCATTAAGCCTATAACCAAGATGGGACAACTGAACAGCATTCCGTCTGCCTTTTTTATCAACCTACCTGAAGCTTTAGTGAAAGAAGTACGCAAGTGCAAAGAGGACAGCGAAGTAAAAGAAGTGGGCACCGAATGGTGTATAGCGCAAAGCAAAGAGCTGGTAAAATTTGGCGTTCCTTGTTTACATTATTATACCATGGGCGATGTAAAAACCATCTCAACGATTTGTAAAGAAGTGGTGTAATAATTAGTACTTACACTAATTTTTGCATAAAAAAACCGCCAACAATCTGGCGGTTTTATATTTCAAAATGGCAAACTTTTATGCTACTTCTTCGTCTGAAAGTGTGATTTCTGAATCATCCACACCAGCAAAGATTCTGCCACAGTGTTCGCATGTCATTATTTTTTTCTTAGTACGTATTTCTGCTTGCATTTGCGGAGGTATTGAACCAAAACATCCGCCACAGGCATTACGGGTTATTTTTACAACTGCCAGTCCGTTTTTATATGATTTTCTGATGCGGTTATACGCCGTCAGCAATCTTTCATCAACTTCAGAAGCAATTTCAGCCGCTTTTTCACCCAGCTCTTTTTCTTCTTTATCCGTTTCTGCAATAATGTTATCCAGCTCTTTTTTCTTCGCTTCCAAATCTTTCTTTTTGCTTTTGATGCGTTTGGTTACTTCTTCAAGCTGTGTCTGGAAGTTTTCTATAGTGAAATTGGCTTCTTTTATTTTCTTCTCGCTCAGCTGTACTTCTAACTTTTGCAATTCAATTTCTTTATTCAACGCATCAAACTCACGGTTGTTTTTCACGTTGTGCAATTGCTTGTCGTATTTTGTAATCAGCGTTTGCGCTTCTTTCATCAGTGTTTTGCGATGTTCAATTTCCTCTTTTGCATCATTTATCTCACCCTCAATTTTAGCAATGCGCTTTTCCATGCCCACTATCTCATCTTCCAGATCAGCAACCTCAATTGGCAATTCTCCTTTCAGTACTGTAATAGCATCAATTTTGGAGTGCATGGTTTGCAATTCTTCTAAATGTTCCAGTTTGTCGGCAACAGTGGTGAGTTCTTTTTTACGAGCCATATTTAAAAATAGTTTACCGGATTTGTGTTAATTTCTGAAATTAGGACGGCAAAGGTAGGAAATTTTTCCGATAATATTTTATTAAATAGTTGTGAAGTGAACTGCTCACTTTCAAAATGTCC
>CAZPBT010000036.1:0-17528 GCA_964584555.1 uncultured Chitinophagales bacterium | reverse complement strand
GGTACATATCATGTTCGTATTACAGATATTTGTGGCAGACAATTAGATACTTTCTTTGTCGTAAACGCCAGTAGTATCACCGGATTATATCATAATTTTAATTACACACCAGGTTGTGGTAATAATAATACGATAAATTTTACACTTGGCAACTCTTACACTGATAATGTAACTATACGAAGAGTTGGCGGAAGCAATATTTTATCAGGTGCTATGTATGCAAATTCTTCTCCATTAACAGTGAATATACCCAATCAGCCAGCCGGCACTTATGTGGTAGAATATTATCTAAATGGTGCACCCTCTTCGGTTACAATTAACAGCAATCCTACTTGTAGTCTTATCAGAGATACGCTTATTATTGGTACTCAATCTACACCTCAAATACAATCTTATAATGTGGCATTGTGTAACGCTAATTATGTAGTAGAGATAATTCCAAGAACGAGTGTTGGAGTTCCACCGTTTGAGTATCAACTGGAAGATGCCATGGGAAATGTAACCGGTTTTCAAAACGAAGTGTTCTTTACAGTTGCAGGTGTCGGAAATTATACTGCTACCATTAGAGATGACTGTGGCAATTTATCCAACTATAATGTATCAGTAAATGACATTGATTATAGTTTGATAAATTTTAGTGGGACTTATTGTTTAGGCGATTCTGCCAGAATACAATTAGTTTATTCGTCGTATATACGATACGATGTTATTTATCCCAGTGGTTATGTAAGTCATTCATCAACCATTAATATTAATCCGATTCTTCCTGAAAATGAAGGCTGGTATTCTATATATAAATATCTCCGCATTGGCGATTGCTATGACACACTTGCTCAATTTTATTACTTTGATGTGAGTAATTGTACTTTGCCTGTTGAGTTTGTGTCGTTTACCGGAAATTGTAATGAAGATAATATTAGTTTGAAATGGAAAACCGCATCTGAAATTAATAATCATCGATTTGAAATTGAAAAATCGTCTGATGCTGTCAGATTTTTTAATACAGGAACAGTTTTTACTGAAAGTAAATTCAGTAATTATATAAAAGAATATAACTATTCGTTAAAATCAGATAATGACATGTATTACTTTAGAATAAAACAAATTGATATTGACAGTACATTCTCATACTCAAATATTATTCAGATAAAATGCAGTAAAGAAGTCATTGCTTTCAACAAAGAAATTCAAATTTATCCAAATCCTGCCACCAACACCATCACACTACAAAGCAATGATATAAAACTCGAAAATATCACTATTGTGGATGTCATAGGTAATGTCATTTTACAACAATATATCAATGATTATAAAACATCAATCGATGTTTCACATTTGGCAAATGGAAGCTATTTTGTACACCTTAACAACAAAAATGCCATTCCTTTTATAAAAAGATGAGTATAAAAAGCTGATTTTAATAAAAAAGGTAACATCCTAATTTACTTAATATCAATCACTTATAATGGAAAAATTGTACTACCAACTATAATATAGTATCCAAAATTGCTACTATTCTCCAAAAGTGTAATTTTTTAAAAAATCTATGTGATGCAAATTTGTACTATCAAAATCAAACAAAAAATTTTATCACAATTAAAAAAAATCAAAATGAAATTTCCAATTCACGAACTCAAAAATTTGATTACAAAAACTATGAGTAAAACACCAATCACAAAAATCGCATTCTGCTTAATTATCGCATTAAGTACATTAGCTTGCAAAAAAGAAAATCAAAACCCAACAACTAATACTATTGCATCCGGATGGTGGCAAAAAACAGCACAAACCAGTACAAATACCAGTACAGGTGCAATAGATGATACGTATGCTCCTTTGAGTGCTTGCGAAAAAGATAATCTAATCCGGTTTAATACAGATGGCACCTACAGTTGGGCAGCTGGAGCTACCAAATGTTCAGCTTCTGAGCCTAATGAAGTAGCCGATGCCGGTGATTGGAACATTACAGATGGCAAACTAACTTTAAATGATGGTTTTATTAGCTTAACCAATGGCGAAATTCTAATAAACAACAGTACTACGTTAAGAGTCGCTTTTCCAAATGCATTAGGAGTATCCGGTTACACACTTACAATAACTTATACAAAAAGGTAATGCCTTATTGCTTTGTATTAAACAGCATTTAAAATTTATAAAAAAAATCAAAATGAAATTTCCAATTCACGAACTCAAAAATTTGATTACAAAAACTATGAGTAAAACACCAATCACAAGAATCGCATTAGTTATTATGGTAATAATGAGTGCCTTAGCATGTAAAAAAGAAAAAACGCCTCAACCTACTTGCAGAATAGCAAACATGGTTATTGAAGATGACACCTTAGATTTTAATTATAATGCAGCTAATAAGTTAAGTCAAATAGCATTATACGTTCCAGATTTAGGCAATAGAAATCATAATTTCGCATATGATGGTAATTTACTTACTTATAACTATTCAATGAGAGATCCAGAAATCCATACATTAAATAACGATGGCACACTAAAAAGCATGGTAAGAAATTATACTATTTCAGGTTCGCCTTATATGGATGTTATGAATTTTGAGTATAATAGCAATAAACAACTTAAAGCTGTATATCATAGTATTAGTTCAGGCACAACTGTGCTTCATGCAAAAGATACCTTAATATATTCCAATGGTAATTTAATAGAACGCTTTACTTATATTAAATTAGCCAGTACAAGCAGCTACTCTACTACACCTAACGAAGCGATTAGCTATACGTACGGTTCTCAATTAAATACGTATGGATTATATACAACAAAAAATTTATTCTTTACTAATGATCAATATATCGTACCTTATTACGATGGAGTGTTCCCTTATATTACACATTTATTAGGTAATGGTAGCACTAATTTATGTACTTATGCTGTCTCTGTAGACAATGGACGAGGTATAACAGAGGAAATACGTTTTTTATATACTAATTCTAACGAAAATACTATGGATATTCGTACTGAGTCACTTTTCATTGGTGGAGGTGGTGGAAGTGGACATTCTGAAATGAGCATAATAAAATCTTGTAATTAATATTTAGTACGTATAATTCAATATTTATGAGAAATATAGTTTATCAGTTTACAATTTTAGGAATAATTTTTATTTTATTTGGGGCTTGTGAAAGATCGGGAGAAATACTTCCAAACGAATCAGATTTGTATTTACCTAAAATCAGAAGTTTAAATGTAACAACAGATTTACCAAATGGTGGAAGTGCAAATTATACATTCGACTATAATGGCGACTTTCTGCATGTTATAAGTAAAAATGGTTATCCTGTTACCATTATCAGTTATGATCCATTAGAAAACAGAGCACGTATTGCAAGTGCTCCTGCCCCAGGTGATATTGATTCTGCCATTGCATTTGTAAAATATCACAGAGCAGGTACCAGCAATATTTTTTATATGGATAGCATCTATACAATTGACAGACTTACTGGCAATACAATTTTAATATATGACTACTATCAAAATAGAGGAAACAGTAATAAGTTATCTAGAAGTAATACAGATTTTGCAATTACTAAGAAACAACTATTCTCTCCATTGTATGTAGGCACGTCATCCAATATATCAAATTATAATGGTACTTTAAGTAATTCATTAAGTACGCTAAATTTTGATACTGCAAATGTATATTATACTACAATTGCTAATCAGGCTAATTTACCTTTTCAATTTGTAACAAACACCTTTTGGCAATATAACTATGGATTAATGGATTTGGATTTACCATTTTTAATGCAGCAAAGTAATATTTTTCCTTATAGAGCACATGATAATTTAGTTCAAAATCATATTATTCCAATGCATAACGGCTCTTTCACTTCTCCGGCTGTAGAATATCAACCTCATAATTTCAGCTATACATTTGATGCTTCAAATAGAGTAAATGATATGACGATAGAAATCTATGGATTAGCGTATAATTACCAGATAATATATTAGTTTTAATTTATAAAATTAAATATTGGAATCAATAAAGAATCTCTCCAAGAATACAGATAAGCTATTTTCAATGATGTTGTGTACACTCTATTCAAGATTTTAGTATAAGAAACTTCTTATAATTTGTACAATTTGGATAACAAAAATCAAAAATGAAATAAAACTTTATCACATTTAGAAAAATCAAAAAATGAAAACAAAAATTCACGAACTCAAAAATTTGATTACAAAAACTATGAGTAAGATACCAATAACTAAAATTGCAATTTGCTTATTTGTTGTATGGACAGCTATTGCCTGCAAAAAAGAAAGTGATATAAATGCTACAGACAAACCGATAAAACAAATACAAACCGGAAATGATTTGTACAGTTATACCTATAATACAGAAGGAAAAATAAGCGAAGTCAACGTACAAAAATTAGACGGCTCAAGTCCATCACCATCTGCAACAATGATAACACAACTCATGTATAACGCGGATGAAATGACAATTAGACAATCTAATTCAAACAATACGCCACTCGCATTTAATCGTTTTGTAAGAAGAAGCGATACACTTAGAACACCGGATACTACTGCTAGAATTGCACTCATTACCCAATATCAATCCAATGCCAGCATTACACGTGTAAACTACTATCAATACATAGATGTGCTGAGTGGTTTATTTACCGAAGTAACTGACTCCTTTATTTATTTTAATGGTAATTTATCTGAACGGATCACCTATCAAAGATTACCTGCACAAAATAACTTTACCAATATTGCTTATTATCAATTTGAAGCTGGCACTCACTTAAATAATTTGAATTACTTTTCTGCTTCAGATGCTGAGGTTCCATTCGTACCTGAGTCGGATTTAAGAGGTGGTTTTAATTTATATACTTTTTCTATTCTAGGAAAATCAAGCAAAAATGTAATTAATCACATTAGAAAATATGACAAACGAAATGGTGCACTTTTAGAAGAAATTTCAAACACATTTACTGTAAATAATGAAGGTTTAATTCTTACCAAACTGGAATCCAAAGTCCAAAATTCAATAACCACATCGAAAACATTTCGATATGAATATTAGTAAACAATTACAATAAGAATCAGGATATCATTAACTCATCAATTAAATTATTAAATATGAAAACAATACTTAATAAACGAATAGATAAATTAGTAAAGTTATTTTCTGTTTTAATCTTTATAATAAGTATATTATCCTGTGAAAAGCATAATCCTGCTCCATTAAAAATAAAACAGATTAGTACAGGTAATGGGTTTACTTTACTGTTATTTGAAAATGGTGATGTATATGGAGCAGGTTTCTCATCCCTTAATAGTCCAATGGTACATCAAAATGGAACAAGAGCTTCTGCATACAATCAATTCAGGATAATTGGTTCTGGTGTTACAAAAATAAAAGCTGCCGGATTTGCTGCATTTTTTCTGTTAACTAACGGAAATCTGATGGCTAGTGGGAGTAATGATTATTATAGTTTATCCAATTCAACTAATACAATTACTACAGATGGAGTCACACGTTGGACTTTAGTTGATGTAAATGTAGCAGATTTTGATGCAAGCGAGCGTCATTTATACACAAAAAATGCTACAACCGGCAAAATTAAATTAGCAGGGCACAATAGCGTGAGAATATTGCCTTATATTTTTACAGATAATATTCCATTCTTATCGGGCAATACAGATACCATTAAAGAGGTGCATTTAGGAAATAACTGTGCCTTCCTGCGTCATAATTATTTCACTGGCGATAGAATTTTTTACGGCATTGGAAATAACTTTGATGGAAATCTTGGTGTGGGTGATCAAAGTGAAAGACATTTTGCAGATTTAGCCGAAATAAGAATTGGCAACGATGCAGTTGATATAAAGAAAATAAGCTCTTCCAATGGTCATACACTATTGCTTACCCATAGTGGACAGTTATTTGCAACTGGAAATAACTCAAACGGTTACTTCGGAAATGGCACGAATACTTCCTCTCAAAGATTTATTTTTATAACAGACAATGTAAAAGATATAGCAACAGGATTATATCATAGCATGATACTGAAAAATGATAATACTGCATGGATCACAGGCAGAAATTTAGGAGGAGTATTGGGAATGGGTTTAGAGAATGACAGAAGTATCAATACGTTTACTAAGGTAGCAGAAAATGTAGAATTGATTGAAGCCAATTACCAGCAATCTTTCTTTGTTACCAAAGACAATAGGTTGTATGCTGCAGGAACTAACATTACAGACGAATTAGGTATAAACCTAGCAATTGCATCCATACCTCTTTTTCAAGAAGTTCCAATATCCTTTCCGGAATAAATTGTAGTATTCAATTTTAAATTTTAATTGTAATGAACCTGTTTCAGCAATAATCATTTTTATTTTTTTTGATTTTTCCACCTCTACCATATTTAGTTAAATAAATTTGGAGCAATAGAGGTGGTTTTTTCAAAAAAATCCACCTTTAAATCATACAAATAATGCAGATTTTAAGAATCAGGTAACTAAATTATTCTTTTGATAATCAATAATTTAATTAAATGAATGTCCGTTTCTAAATAGAATCACACCTATATTTATGCTACTTTCCTTTAAAAAAGTATTTTTTTATCTGTTCAGTTCTATGCAAATTTGTAGTATCAAAATCAAACAATAAATTTAATAACATCTAAAAAAATCAAAATGAAATTACAAATAACAAAAATCGCACTCTGCTTATTCGTAGTATTAACTACTATTGCTTGCAAAAAAGAAGATACAAATCCTACTGGTTCAGGAAATGGCTTAGCACCATCTGCTTCTAACAATACATTTGCTCAAAATTTGACCATACAAATTAATGGAAACAGCTGGATAGCAACAAGAAATATTTCGGGCTTTATTGATTTAGTTACTTATGGCACTCCAGTAACAGCCTTGTCTGGTGTGAAAGAATTGGCTGGAGATGATGAAGCCCTTATGCTTGGAATGAATGGCCCAAGTACGAATGGAAACTATACTATAAATGCTTACAGTGGCTCGTTTGATTTCTTTTATCAAGGCAATGTATATCAGTTTAATCCTTTTACATCTTTAAGCAACAAGAGTAGAATACAACTTCAAATTTTAAATACGGTTCTAAATTCTGCTGGAACTAGAAAGTACATCGCCGCTGATTTTAATGGTGTTGTCTATAACTCCTTCAATGCTAATGATTCTATTATTCTGAACGGCTCAATTAGATTTAAATAATATTAAGAAAATTCATTTACTCATTAAATATAATATAATAATGAAAACATCATTTTTACTTATCATCACATTGCTCATTTTCTTTCAAGTAGTAGCTTTTGCTCAAACCACCAAAACGAAAACTACGAAAACCACCACCACTACTAAAAAATCTAGTAAACCGGATGTAGAAATCAATATGTCAGGCAAAATTGAAATAAATGTTTTCGGAGATGGCAATGAAACAACAAACAGCAAAACCACAACCACTGCACGTACCGATAACAAACCATCTAAAACAAATAAACCAAGCACCAGTTCATCTGCTTCATCTAATGATGAACCAGATATACAAGCCACAGAAACAATGTCTTCAACATCTAAATTTGATTTTGTTTCTGGAGAAAAAGTGATATTAATGGAAGATTTTTCTACAACCAATATTGGCGATTTTCCATTAAATTGGAATACCAATTCATCTGCCGAAGTAGTTACGCTTTCAAACCAAACCGTCAAATGGTTGCAGCTTAATCAAAAAGGAAATTTTTTAATAGAAAACATCAATCAACTACCCGAAAATTTTACATTTGAGTTTGACGTTATTTGTACAAACCCATACAGTTATAACTCAAGTGGTTTGTTTCTAAACATCGCCAATCTAAA
The DNA here is from genome assembly GCA_964584555.1 of uncultured Chitinophagales bacterium. GTDB lineage: Bacteria > Bacteroidota > Bacteroidia > Chitinophagales > JADIYW01 > JADJSS01. The sequence goes on along the minus strand of CAZPBT010000036.1, from coordinate 9,659 downwards.
GAATAAATTGTCAGATTATACTAAATGGATGACGTATGCAGGAAAAAATGAAGGTATAAAATTAGAGTTTGAACCTGCTCCGCCATCAGGCAAGTTAAATAAAACCGGGCAAGTTAAAATACAGGCATTCAAACCCAACGAATCTCCAATTAGTAATATTGTTTATACTAAAGAATTTAATTTTCAAACAAGCCCAAAAGCACATATTGCAATATGGCGCCAAAAAGAAAGAGTGCGCGTTTACGTAAACCAACAAAAAATATTTGATATACCAAAAGCAATGCTTGCCACTAATTACAATGCAATATTTTTTGGCTTAAAAACAACCAATAAAGATGAAGATAAATTATTTATTTCTAATATAAAGTTGGCTGTTGGCGGTGCTGATACACGAAACAAATTAGTTGATGAAGGTAAGTTTTCTACCAATGGAATTTTATTTGATGTGAATTCAGATGTTATTAAACCAGAATCAAACGGAGTTTTATTAAGCATTGCAAAAGTGATGCAAGAAAACAGCAATATGAAAATAAAAATTATAGGACATACCGATAGCGATGGCGATGCTGCTAAAAATATAGATTTATCAAAACGTAGAGCCAACGCAGTAAAAAATTATTTGATTAGTAATTTTGGCGTGTCAGCTTTAAATATTGAAACCGATGGTAAAGGCGCATCTCAACCCATTGATAAAGGTAATACCAAAGAAGCAAAAGCCAATAACAGACGAGTTGAATTTATTAAACTATAACATTGGGAGATACATAAAATTATTCGCATATATTACAATAGTAATTCTGGTTATAAATAGTTGAAATAGCTTTCATAAAATAACTATTTAGATTTACAAAAATAATTAGACATAAAAAAACATTCTTTATAGTCTCGGGAGGGGCTATTACAAAATCTCAATTAACAGGGCTGCAACCCAATAAAATCAACAGCACGTTTTATTTTCTAATTTATTTAGGACAGTATTGGAAATTAACTTTACTATTTCAAAAAATATTCAGTTTTCGCCTTTAAACTTTGTGGTAGTGATGTATTTGTAAATAAAAATCAGTATATTCGATATATTGCTATGCAAGACCTTCCATTGTTGATTAAGTCGCTCTCTCCTACCGAAAAAAGGTATGTTGTATTGTATATCAACCGCTTCTCGTCTTCTAAAACAAATTATACTTCGCTCTATCATCATATCGAAAAATCAGAAACTGATAGTGATGCAGAATTAGCAAAAAAAATAAGGAAAGAGCCTTATGCAAAACATTTAGCCGTTACAAAACATTATTTGTTCGAGTTGATATTAAATGCTATGCGCGAATATTACGATGAACATTTTTTAGAATGGAAACTGAAAAAACAAGTAGCGCAAATTTTTGTTTTATCTTCCAAAGGCTTAGACAACGCTGCACATCGCCTTATTTTAAAAACTAAAAAAGCATGCTGGCAATGTGAGAATTTTATTTTACTGCTCGAAATATTACAACATGAAAAATGGTTGTATGGCAACAGACGAATTGCATTAAAAGACAATAGCTATGGTATAAAAATTTGTGAAGAAGAAGAGTTAGTATTTAAAAACTTGAAACTTTTCCAAGATTATAAATCAGTATGGCATCATCTTACCTATTACGAACTAACTCAACAGGATTATTCTTTATCTGAATATCACCAGCTTTTAAAGAATGAAACGAAAAAAGACATCATGCAAAACAATCCCAACAGTCCCTATTATTTAGTGCAGACATGGTATCATACCGTTTGGGCACATTATTATATGCTTGTTGAAGATAAACGAAATAATTTTTTACACTACAAACAAGTAACTGATATCCGAGAGCAACAAATAATAAAACATCCGGATACACCTTTAGATTTATTTGCTACTTACTACAATTTTTTGTTGGCTTGTTATGAAAATAGCGAATGGACCATTTTTGATACCTATTTATTGAAGGTAAAAAATATTAAGCCTAAAAGTATTGAACAAAAAATTAAACAATTTCACGATTACTATCATTGTTTGTTGTTGTATTATTTGGGCACAGCACAATATGCCAAAGGCGCAGAAATATTACCTACTGTAAAAGATGGCTTAGACCAATACCAAGATAAAATAAGACAGGATTTTTTAATTTGGATTTGGCAGTGTGCCGGCTTAATTTGTTTCTTCAATAAAAATTATAAAGCAGCCGGCAACTGGTGGATGCAGATTTTACATTTGGAAGACAGCGCAATAGAAATCAAAATACAAAGCACCGTAGAGCTGTATAACATAATGCTCACTGTAGAAGATGAAAGCTATGATGTTTTGGACTACCAGATAAAACAAGCTGAAAAAAAATTAAAAGAAAGAAAATTTATTTCTGAAGCTGAAAAAACGCTGTTGACATTTTTTAAATCTGTATTTAAAAATGGAAAGCCTGCTCGAAAAAAATATGAAGCACTTTTGCAATCATTAATTGAATGCAAGAATCATAATAACTCAATTCTTATTGACGAATTCATATTAAAATGGATTGAAAACAAACAAAAATAAACTATTTTCATCTAATTAATACTTCAATTTAACTAATTAATTTTCAATACATTATAATCGTTTTTAGTGCTTAGAAATTTAATATCTGACGCAAATCATTCGGATTGATATTTTTTATTGATTTAAACTTGTAGTATAAAATACTATGAGAAAGTATCAGTTAAGCATGAATTATTTGTACTATCAAAAAACCATGTCGTTTTTAGGGAGTGTACACCTTTTTATTAAATCATTTCCTCTGGACTATATAACTCTCATTTTCTCATAGTAGAGTTAAGGGTGTTGCCTCAGCAATGGGGCAGCATTCAATTTTATTTGAAAACATTTACCATATATGATATAAGTGTTTGTCAAAAACCATAAAACTATTTTTTTAAAACAGATAAATAAAATAATATGCGAAAATTAAGATGTATTATGGTTCTTTTTCTTGGGGTGATGTATAACTGTTATGCACAACACAGCACCACAACTACTACGCAGAAAAAAAACAGCTCAAAGCCTAATGTAGAAATTAACGTTACAAAAAAAGTAGAGATAAATATTTTTGGAGACGGAAACTCTACTACAAAAACCAAAACAAATTCTTCTAAAAGCTCTAACAACAAAAATGAGTCTGCACCCTCAACATCAAATTCTTCATCTTCGGCATCATCTTCAAATACCTTGGAGGCTTTTGGTAAGTATGATTTTGTACAAGGCGAAAAAGTAATCGCATTAGAAGATTTTGAACAAACCAACCTAGGCGATTTTCCAACCAGGTGGAATACTAACGGGAGCGCAGAAGTTGTTACGCTTAATATCAAAGAAGGAAAATGGCTGCAACTGGGCGAGAAAACGACTATATTTCCTGAATTTATAAAATCATTACCCGAAAATTTTACGTTTGAATTTGATTTGGCTTGTGCCCAGCCATTCAATTATTTAACGCAAGAATTTTTCTTTGGTTTTGTATCCTTGCAAAAACCGTCTGTTGATTTTGCAAAATGGAGTACGGCAAAACGAGGTGAGAGCGGATTTATTTTCGGGTTACATCCTTCTGTTTTAGCTTCTAAAACGTTGGGACGGGCAAATTATAAGATAATAGCCGGCTCGAAAGAAACCATGAAAAATTCAGTACAAACCACGCAGTTCTGCCATGTGTCAAAACCGGTAGTGCATGTGGCTGTTTGGCGACAAGGCGACAGGATTAGGTTATACCTAAATGAAGAAAAAACATGGGATTTGCCCAAAGCATTTGTAGATACCAAATTTAATGGCATCGTGTTTTATACCGGTGCAGTAAAAACACAAAATGACAAGTATTATATTTCCAATTTGCGCTTGGCTGTTGGCGAGCCGGATACGCGCAATAAACTTATCAATGACGGAAAATTTTCTACAACCGGGATTTTATTTGATGTCAATTCAGATAAGATACAACCAACTTCTTATGGTGTATTAAAAGAAATTGCAAACACTTTAGATGAAAATACAGGTGTTAAAATAAAAATTGTAGGGCATACCGATAGCGACGGCGATGATGCCTCGAATATGGCTCTATCTAAAAAAAGAGCCGAAGCCGTTAAAGCATTTCTCAATAAAGAATTTGGCATAGATAAAAGCCGGATGGAAACAGACGGCAAAGGCGAAACTCAATCGGCAGATAAGTCGAATACTGCTGAAGGAAAAGCCAATAACCGACGAGTAGAATTTATAAAACTTTAAACAATCTAATAAAAAAATAAAATCTATTTTAAATCACAAAAATAATTACACATGAAAAAACAATGTTTAAAAACAATCTTCATCTTTTGTACAGCAATCACTATATGCTCTTGCAAAAAAGAAAACGCTTCTGTTTCCGTTAAACAACAAATCTCATTAGTTGCAGATGGTGTTGCATATTCTGTAACTACAGGTGATGCCGGTGTAATACAAGCTGATGCACACATAAGAGCAGATACTGTATTTCAATTAGATGCAGAAAAAGGAGATAAAGACTTTTCAATTAATTGTAATAAAATTAGCAGTAGTGGTACTTACGCTATCAATAAAAATAATTATTCGCTCTTCAATTTTGCACAATGGGAAGACGGTAGTGCTTTATTTGCAAATAGTGGCGGCTCAAATAAATCACATTTTACATTTACTATTACGAATATAGCAGGAAGTGCATCTGATCATGTAAGATATGTCGAAGGTAATTTTTCCGGAGTATTATATAATCTTATGCAAACAGACTCTGTTGTAATTACTGATGGCATCATAAAATTTATTTAATTAATTAGCTAATACAGTATAAAATGAAATCAGTATTCTTTAAATCAATCGTATTATTGGCTGTAAGTATTTTGTTTTTTTCTTGCAATAGAAATACACCAACACCTACTAACAATAACGACTACTCAGTGGATATAACCTTTGATGGTGTTTTGAGAAAATGTCCGCAGTTTGGTGGTGCTGCTTCTGATGAAGGAACACTAATTGGCACTTGTACATTTCAGGGCAATGTATTGCATATCGGTTGCGGAAGTGATCGTGTTTTTAATACTGCTGCATCAAACGGATTTAACTTTTCTTTTAACGTGGACAATGTTACACATACCGGTACTTACTCTTTCAGGGAAGAAAATGGGGAGAATTCGGCAGCACTCATCCAACGTTTTTCAACAGGTTCTTCTGCCACGGCAACCAAAACCTTTGATAATGTTTCTAACTTACAGAAAACAACCAACGCCGGAGGTTTTTGTGTAACGACCAATGGCATAGTTGGTGTTCAGGAAATAGATATTACCAGTTACAGCAGCGAAAACATGGGTATAATTGAAGGCACGCTGTATGCCACTGTCTATGAAAAACCAAGCGGATGCAACAGCTATATTCCACATATTGTAACATGCGTTTTTAAAGTAAAACGCATCAATCTATAAACTAAAAAACCATAAGACTATGAAAAGCTTAAAGATCATCATTGTTCTTGTTTTTGCAATTTTAGCATGGAGCTGTAAGAAAGACAGAGGTTGCTATTTGCAAGTTATATAATTGCATACTTTAAATCAGAACTTAACTTTATTAAAAATATTGACTATGAAAATTAAAACTATTCTATTGTCGTTACTGGCAGTTGTACTCGCTATTGCTTGTAAAAAAAACACAACAACCCCGGTAGCTACCAGCACTTATTTATCAAAAGAAACCAGCAGTCTTGGCACCTTTACATACAACTACGATGTGCAAAATCGTTTGCAATCTATCGTTTTTGTAAGTAGTAATGAATCAATTAATCCATCCTGGACACTTACTGTAACCAGCTATGATGCACAAAACCGACTTGTAGATGCGCTAACAGATTATACAAGTCCCACACAAATCGATTTCCGTGAAACTACAACTTATGATGCTAACGGAAACGTGCTAAGCAAACGGTATTACAACAATACAACAGGTGTATTGCTTAACGGATCACAAATTGCAGACTATAGCGTACCCAATGAAGTGAAAGTATCCTATTACAATGCCAGCAACGTCCTTACTTCTTACACCGTCTATAAATACGATGGAAACAACCGTGCAGAATATCGCAACTACAATACTGCCGGAACACAAATAAGCGCAGTAGTGTATTCAGACTATGATGGTAATAAAGCTCCATATACACTTTGGCACACCGGTTATGCTGTTGCTCCTGAAAGTAAAAATAATGTTGACACACAGAAAGTAACCAATAGTACCGGCGTTACTACTACTTATACCTACACTTATGAATATAATGCAGATGGCTATGCCACAAAACGAACAAGTGCCAGTGGAGCGGTAAGCACTTATGAATATATTAAAAGATAGAGAATTGATTTATCAAAAAGCCATCCAAAACTGGTATGTTGAAATATATCTTATTACCCATGGCATAATTCCTAATATTGGTTTACAACAAGATACTATCATATTTTTATATGTGATATTATTATAACCATAATCATGTCACACATATTCAATTGCCTGCCAAATTACATCTCAACCAAAAAGTGGTTCTGGCTGGAAAAGGCAATAATTGAAAATACACAACTGTCTCGTCTTGACATAAGGCTACAGCACTCAAGTGAGCATTGTCGTGGTAGATTGTTGCTCATTTTCAGATTATATTAAGCATAACTAAAATTTACAATTCCATCTTATTCCATCATAGTTTATTTTGCTATCTTTGGAAAATCCTCTAAAAATGCCAAAAGACCATAGCATTAAGTCCGTATTGATTATTGGCAGCGGACCTATTATCATCGGACAAGCCTGCGAATTTGACTATTCCGGCTCACAAGCAGCCAGAAGTTTACGCGAAGAAGGTATTGAAGTATCCCTCATCAATTCCAATCCTGCAACTATTATGACGGATTCGGTAACGGCAGATCATATCTATCTCAAGCCCTTAACTATAGATTCTATTCGTGATATCCTGGAAGAAAGACATATTGATGCTGTACTTCCCACCATGGGGGGGCAAACAGCCTTAAATCTTTGCAAAGAGGCAGAAGAGTTGGGATTATGGGAAAAATACAATGTGCGTGTTATTGGCGTGGATTTAAACGTCATAGAAACTACTGAAAATCGTGAAGCTTTCCGCAAATTTTGCATTGACTTAGGACTTGCCGTAGCTCCTTCATATATAGCCAACTCTATGTTGGAAGGTAAGGAAGCTGCTCAAAAAATCGGCTTCCCTTTGGTTATCCGTCCATCTTATACTTTGGGTGGCACGGGTGGCGGTTTTGTCCATAAAGCAGATGAATTCGAAGCCGCATTATCTCGGGGCTTGCAGGCATCTCCTGTACACGAAGTTTTAGTCGAGAAAGCCGTTCTGGGATGGAAAGAATTCGAGTTGGAATTATTGCGTGATGCCAATGACAATGTAGTGATTATTTGTACGGTTGAAAACCTCGACCCAATGGGCGTTCATACGGGAGATTCCATTACGGTTGCCCCTGCCATGACCCTACCTGATACAGCTTATCAGGAAATGCGCGATCAGGCACAAAAGATGATGCGTGCGCTTGGCAATTTTGCCGGAGGCTGTAATGTACAGTTTGCCCTCAATCCGGAAACGGAAGAATTGATTGTCATTGAAATCAACCCGCGTGTATCTCGTTCTTCTGCATTAGCATCAAAAGCAACGGGCTATCCTATAGCAAAAATTGCGTCTAAGCTGGCAATCGGCTATAATTTGGATGAACTGAATAATCAAATTACCAAGACGACATCCGCTTTTTTTGAACCTGCCTTAGATTATGTCATCGTAAAAATACCTCGCTGGAATTTTGATAAATTTTATGGTTGCGATGATAAGTTGGGCTTACAAATGAAATCGGTAGGTGAGGTCATGGGCATCGGCAGAAACTTTGCTGAGGCTTTGCAGAAAGCTTGTCAGTCTTTAGAAAACAATAAAATAGGCTTAGGTGCCGACGGCAAAACATCGTATAAAGTACAGGATGTTTTGGATGCTCTGGAACACCCGAGCTGGGACAGGATTTTTAAAATCAAAGAAGCCATTTCATTAGGTGTTCCCATTCATTCCATACACAAACTTACGGGCATAGATAACTGGTTTTTACACCAAATTCAAGACCTCGTAAAACTGGAGAAATCAATACAGAAATATTCGATACAAAATATTCCAAAGGCTTTATTATTTCAGGCTAAAAAATCAGGTTATTCCGATTTGCAATTAGCGTATTTGCTGGGAAGAATAGATGAAGAAGATGTGTATGAAAAACGGAAAGAATTTGGCATTCGGCGTGTGTATAAAATGGTAGATACCTGCGCTGCCGAGTTTGAAGCCAAAACTCCGTATTTCTATTCTACTTTTGAAAATCCATCGTATAATGCTGATGGATTACAACAATTTAATTCTGAATCAATTCCAAATAAAAACCACAGCAAAGGCTCTGTTATTGTATTAGGTGCCGGCCCCAACCGCATCGGCCAAGGAATAGAATTTGATTACTGTTGTGTACATGGTTTATTAGCCCTCAAAGAAGAAGGCTATGAAGCCATCATGATAAACTGCAACCCGGAAACGGTATCTACAGATTTTGATATCGCTGACAAGCTCTATTTTGAGCCTGTTTTCTGGGAGCATTTATATGAATTAATTGAATGGGAAAAACCGGTAGGTGTCATAGTACAACTGGGTGGACAAACAGCCTTGAAATTATCAAAACGATTAGAAGAAAAGGGCATAAAAATCATAGGCACTTCTTTTGACGATATGGATATCGCAGAAGACAGGGGTCGTTTTTCCGATTTATTAAAAGAACTCGATATCCCCTATCCAGATTATGGCACGGCAACAGATGCCGATGAAGCGCTGGCTGTTGCGAATAAGGTCGGTTATCCGGTTTTAGTAAGACCGAGTTATGTATTGGGCGGGCAACGCATGCGTATTGTTATTAATGATGAAGAGTGCGAAACGGCAGTCATTAATCTTTTGAAAGATATTCCGGATAATGTGATTTTGATAGACCATTTCTTAGACCGCGCCAAAGAGGCGGAGATTGATGCCATTTATGATGGCGAACAGGTGCAGATTATGGGCGTGATGGAACATATAGAGCCGGCAGGCATACACAGCGGCGACAGTAATTCTGTATTACCGCCTTATAGTTTAGGCCCTATCGTGATAGAAACCATGAAGCATTATACCGAAAAGTTGTGTAAAGCCCTGAATATTCGCGGGCTCATCAATATACAATTTGCAATAAAAGGCGAGAAAGTGTATGTGATAGAAGCCAACCCTCGTGCATCAAGAACGACGCCTTTTATTTGCAAAGCCTACCAGATTCCATATTTGAATATTGCAACCAAAGTGATGCTGGGTACACACAAGTTGAAAGACTTTACTTATACCGAAAAACTGACCGGCTATGCCATCAAAGAACCGGTATTTTCATTTGATAAATTTCCGGGAGTAAATAAAATATTAGGCCCCGAAATGAAATCTACCGGCGAAGCCATTTATTTTATCAAAGACCTATTTGATCCTTATTTCAGACATTTGTATAAGGAAAAGAGCATGTTTTTAAATAGGTAACTAATACAAATAAATCGTATTCAATACCGTCTCACCAACGGCTTGTAAGGTGGTCTT
>CAZPBT010000035.1:9739-18060 GCA_964584555.1 uncultured Chitinophagales bacterium | reverse complement strand
TGAAATGTTTCGTGTATGTGCCTGTTGCGTTATAGTCTGTTCCGTTCCATGTATAAGGCAAAGCATTATTACAAACGCTTACCGTAGTGGTGCTTGTGGTCGTGTCATTTACTGTTAATACTAATGTTGCTGTACTATCACAACCTGCATTATTGGTGAAATGTTTCGTGTATGTGCCTGTTGCGTTATAGTCTGTTCCGTTCCATGTATATGGCAACAGATTGTTACATACACTTACCGTAGTGGTGCTTGTTGTCGTATCTTTTATGGTCAATACTAAAGTGGCTGTACTATCACAACCAGCATTATTAGTGAAATGCTTCGCATACGTTCCGGATGTTGAATAGTTCGTTCCGTTCCAAACATAAGGCAATTGATTATTACAAACACTTACTGTTGTTGTGCTTGTTGTGGTATCATTTACTGTTAATACTAATGTTGCTGTACTATCACAACCAGCATTATTGGTAAAATGTTTCGTGTAAGTACCTGCTGCGTTGTAATTTGTTCCATTCCATGTATAAGGCAAAGCATTATTACATACACTTACCGTAGTGGTACTTGTTGTGGTATCAGTTACTGTTAATATCAGAGTTGCTGTACTATCGCAACCTGCATTATTGGTAAAATGTTTCGGATATGTTCCGGATATTGAATAGTTCGTTCCGTTCCAAACATAAGGCAAAGCATTATTACATACACTTACCGTTGTGGTACTAGTTGTGGTATCAGTTACTGTTAATATCAGAGTTGCTATACTATCACAACCTGCATTATTGGTAAAATGTTTCGGATATGTTCCGGAAGTTGAATAGTTCGTTCCGTTCCAAACATAAGGCAATTGATTGTTACAAACGTTTATCGTAGTGGTGCTTATTGTGGTATCATTGACAGTTAATACTAATGTTGCTGTACTATCGCAACCTGCATTATTGGTGAAATGTTTTGCATACGTTCCGGATGTTGAATAGTTCGTTCCGTTCCAAACATAAGGCAATTGACTGTTACAAACGTTTATCGTAGTGGTGCTTGTTGTGGTATCATTGACAGTTAATACTAATGTTGCTGTACTATCGCAACCTGCATTATTGGTGAAATGTTTTGTGTATGAGCCTGCTGAGTTGTAATCAGTTCCGTTCCATGTATATGGCAACTGATTATTACAAACGCTTACCGTAGTGGTGCTTGTGGTTGTATCTTTTATGGTCAATACTAAAGTGGCTGTACTATCACAACCAGCATTATTGGTAAAATGTTTCGTGTAAGTACCTGCTGCGTTGTAATCTGTTCCATTCCATGTATAAGGCAAAGCATTATTACAAACACTTACCGTAGTGGTGCTTGTTGTGGTATCATTTACTGTTAATACTAATGTAGCTGTACTATCGCAGCCTGCATTGTTAGTGAAATACTTAGCATACGTACCTGATGTTGAATAGTTCGTTCCGTTCCAAACATAAGGCAATTGATTGTTACATACACTTACAGTAGTTGTGCTTGTTGACTTAGCTTTTACAGTAAGATTTAACGTTACGATGCTATCACAATTACAAACTGAACTTAATCCCACATTTGTAATATATGTTCCTGCTGTAGTGTAAGTTGAAGAGCCAATAGTTACACTTGAGCCTTCGCAGATTATACTATCAATAATTTTTGTTGGTTTTATCGTATCTTTTATCGTAAAAGTCTGAATGCAAGTAGCTGAATTATTACAAGAATCTGATACCGTATAAGTTCTTTTTACTGATAAGTTTCCGCTACAAGTTCTGTTTCCTATCGTATCATCATGTACAGTCAATTTTAACTGTGAAGAATCCAAACAATTATCTGTAATAGGGTCATACTTTTCCAAACACAAACTGGAAATCCTAAAGTCATTCAATGTACTCGTGAATCTGGTATTTGTAGCAGTTGCCACATTTGGTGTCACAGTCGCTGCTATATCTTCCAGATATACGGTGAAAATAAATCCACCTATTTTATCTGTTGCATTTAGTCCCGCATCCGTTGTTGCACTAATTATTTTATCATCATTTGTACCATTTGTTCCAGATGCTATATTGTAAATATCTGCTCTGTTTACAGTGCCTGTATCTTGTGCAATCCAAACACCCGTGCCGGTTCTGCTCCATGGTTTAGGATTTACTGTACCCGGATTCACACCGCCTGCTGTTCCAACAGGTGGTGTTAAGAAATAGCCGTTATATGTTGCACTACCATAAGGCTGATTATTTTGATTTAAAAAGACAATAGAAGAGGATTCATAAGCAGTTCCATTTGTATTACCACTCGTATATCGAACACCAAAATTTTGTGCATTAATTTCTACATGATCGGCAAAATCTACAAATATAGAATAACCAATTACATCACCAGTTGAAGAACGATTAGCTACTATATTACCATGAGGTAATCCTCCTTGTAATCCTGAAGCAATTTGTCGTACGTGATGACCACTGGTTGCCGCATCTCCTTTTTTAGGGTTTAATACGCCACCGCCATAAGGATCAAAACCGGTAATTAATTTTAAGTTTAGTGTAACATCATTAGCACCACCGCTTCCCATTGTTCCATTAATTTCATCAAATATGTTGAAATTGAAGGTATTTGTCAGCATGCCTGAATCCACTAAATTCGTTGCAATTCCTGTGTTCATTAAATTGCCCGCTGCATTTCCAAGAATGAAAGTAGTTGGCGATGGAGTTATGCAATTTTTTACATAACCTAGCTTAGTATATAATTGATTAAACGTTAAAGGCAATGGTACATTTGTCAAACAGTTAACAGTTGAATCGGTGAGACATGTATTAAATACTGGAGCTTCGTTGTCACTTAATGTGATAGTCTGGTCACAGGTTGACGATAAATTATTGATCGTATCTGTTGCAGTCCATCTTCTTATTATTGTTTTTGGACAAGTTCCGGTATTTGAAATATCTGTCCATGTGATTTTTGGACGAGGACAACCTGTAGTTCCTGGTACTGCTGTTGCTAATCCGGTAACAGCAGGAATAGGATTTTCATTTGAGCATCCGTTGTAATTAGCAGGACAAGTAATTACAGGAGGCAGACAAGCGGTACAGTTGATTATATAAATAAGTGTATCTGTACAAAATGTGCCCTGATTTCTTACAACAAATGTATGTGTGCCATTTGTTAGCGTAGTAAATAAATTGCTTGTTTGGTAAGAACCACCATCCACATTATATTCCATTGTACCGGAACTTAATGTCGCATTGACTACAACACTAGTTGGAGTAGATCCCGTACAAGTTACTGATATACTTCCCAAATCCGGAGCTGCTGAAACAGACACTGTAACGATTGAGGTATCGTTTATACATGGTGCTGAATTTGTTACTACATATTGGAATGTACTAGTTGTAGCCCCTACAGCAGGAGTAAAAGTTCCTGAAGCATTAAATATTCCGCCCGTACCTGTCAATCTGGTCCAAGTACCCCCTGTTGTTTCGCCACTAATTAAGCTAAATAAATTAATTATCGAAGTACTGTTATCACAAACAGAAGTATTTCCATCCGTTCCGGCAGAATTATATTGTGTCAAATTTACTGTTGCCACACTGGTATCATTCGGACAAGGAGCATTGCCTTTTACTATATAATTAAATACACTTGTGGTTGCTCCGTTTGTATTAAATGTATGCGCAATAGAATCAAATGTTCCGCCCGTACCTGAAACCCGAACCCAAATTCCGGTCGTATCTTCACCTCTTATCAACGTATCTAAATCAAGAAGATGTGACACATTAGTACAAAGTACTGTATCGCCATCCAAACCTGCATAAGCAGCTGAATCAATATCATTTCGGTAAACCTGAATATCTAAAACTGCCGGGCGACCAGCAAAATTATCAAAGAGCATGTAATAAGTAGTGCTTGGCAACAAACCAGTAATATTAGTAACATCCCCATTTTGTAAAATGTCATAACAAGTTACTTTATTTGCTTCCCAGTTTGCCGGATTTGTAATGCAAGAATTTGTTTGATATAATGACATTTGAGTACCGGACGTACCTCTCGGATATGATGCATTTATTGCACCGGTAATTTGTGTTGAGAAATTAGTCAATTGCAAAGTCATCAAATCTCCGGTTGTACAACCTGCGGCAGGTGTTGTAAATTTATACCAAATTGTACCTTCAAATTGTGTTATATTTTGAGTTCCGGCACCTGCAATACAATTTGGTACACATAAATTGGGATCCGTATTTCGAGGATCACCTGTTGCCAAAAATGTATTCGCTGTATATTTTCCCGGATTTGAAATATCCAAAGCAGATGAACAATTTTCACCGCCATTTGCACCAATAGGTATTCCTGTTGTAATAACGGCATTAAATCCATCGTCAGTTACAGACCCGTCAGATACAAACATAAAAGTTAAGCATCCGCTTACATTAGATGCGGTAGCCCGAAGCGTGCCCATTTGATTGATTAATCCAAAAGTTTGATGTCCGGTGAAGGCACCTAATAATGGCGCATTAATAGAACTACCGTCAAATACATATAATTTATCCACTACTGCTTCCAGTTCGATATTATTCATAATTGCCTGAATCTTCTCTCCTGCAGCCAGTGCAGCTGCATCAGGACAAAATGTTTGAATTTCAAATGCATTATTCGGATATGGATTTAATGCACCACCAGGATCTGAATAATTAACAGTAGAACCTTTTGCTACTGTAGTTGTTTTTGGTGTTACCTGATCTACACAAGATAAAATGAAATCAAAACCTGCTGCTTTTACACTTGAATTGTCAGCATCAAAGGTGAATGTCATACAGCCGTTATTTGAAACATAAGTACCAAATCGACCAATTGCAGATTGGTTTCCGGTGATATTGCTGATAATATTTCCGGAAGTGCTTCCGTCTATAATTGTTAATAAATCATTTCCTCCTGTATTCTGTTGCACACAGGTAGCAGAGGTTTTAGCAGGCTCAATATCTAAAGTAACTTCTTCCATCATTAATGCCTTTCCAGTAGGCACGCAAAAAGTAACCGTTCTCGGTGCATGATTAGAATAATTTGCACCTGTGCCTCCATCATCCGTAAAATGAATAGACTCTCCACATGCCAAACTAATAGTAGTACCATTAACAGCTGAAGTAAGTGCCACATCATTGTTTGAAGTTATTCCAATTGAAAAATCTTCTCCTGTGGTTGAGTTACAATTGAAATCCCAAACACGTATATAAATTTGATTGCCAGGAGTTAATGCTGTATAAGTTAAATTAAAAGTATTATTTCCATTAGCACATGCACCTTGTAATGTCAAACCTCCATTGCAAGGATTATTATCAGCATCTACATAAGCCTGTGCAGCAATATCATTCGTCGTTGCTGCAAAATAATCAGGATTAATTGTGATTGTCAAGTTTCCGCTGTTTGGAATTGTTGTTTTAAACCAAACTCCCTCACAAGCATCATTAGATGTGAATCCACAACCTACCGGGTCAGGAGTGCCAACCGGACTGGATGTTACTCCACAGGTTTCTACTGTGTCTGTGCGTTGACCATTATCTAAAGTATAGGCATTACAAGGCAAAGAATTCATAGCCGGTGTAAATTTGGAATACATCGTTACAATCCTGCTATTATTATTACAGTCAAAATCGAAAATTCGGAAATAATATTTATCGCCTGTTCTTCCTTCTAAACAAGGAATAGACGTAGTTGAGCCCCCAGAAGTATAACATCCTGTTTGGGCAAAGCCACCATTACAAGGGTCGGCATCACTATCAGTATAAACCGCAATATTTGATGTATTGCCTGAACCACAATCGGCAGTACAGACCATACTCAAGTCGAAAGTACCATCTTGAGTAAATGTATAGTTATACCAAATATCCTCACATACATTTGCCGTTGTGTAATTACATGTAGGCAATGGTGTTGTTGCAGATTGCGTAGCATTCACAATAGATGCTATTGTGGTGTCATTATTATTAATAGCAATTGAGTTACAGACTTCATCATTTGGCGGTACTACTTTTTGCGTAGCCTTTATAGTAAAAACCTGATGTGCCGCTGTATCACAATTGTAATCCATTACGCGTATCCAGGAAGTTTGACCGGCAGTTTGATAATATTGTAGTGAGTCATTCGTTGTACCGCTTTTACAAGCAATTACACTTAATGCACCTGTACAAGTTCCGGAATAAGCCGTAACATATACACCGTTTGGAAGCACTCCAATATTGCCAGTAACATTATACGAAATAGTCATCGTACCGTTTGCTGCTGCAGTAGTCTGAAACCAAATATCTCTGCAATAGGTGCCCACACCGCCACATGATGCACTTGGCACACCCAAAGATGGTGTACTGTTTATTAATGTATCAGTTTCCACAGCTCCGCCCACATTCAATACTTCTGCATTACAAATCAAATCATTATTATTTCTGGGCTTTAAAGTCGTTATTAAATCATAAGTACCGTATTCATCACAATTTTTATCAAAGATGCGGATATAAACTTCTGTTGCAGTGGTAAATGTAATATCACTGATATTTGCTGTTACCGAATCCAGTCCACACTTAAGTTCTGTCAAATTACAGGGAGTACCTGTAAACGTCTGAACTGTAAAAGTTGTAGATGCATTTGCCAGTCGAATATCTAAAAGCTCATTTGCAGGTACATTTACTTTATACCATCTGTCTTCACAACCTCCGGCTATCGCATAGCCTGCATTGGTACAAGTATTAGTGGTTAAATCCGGATACATTAACGGATAATAATTATCATTTATAGCCCCTGCTGTTGTAGTACTTCCCAATGGTGTCGGTATAGTTTCTGCAGTTGTTGGCACATCTCCCGGAGTCAAATCAGCAAGGTCAGTAGCAAATATTTTAAAATTTGAAGGCAAATTAAATCCGCTGCAACCATATTGCCAAATCCTTACGTATACAATTGAACCGGGTGTAAGACAACTCACACTGATTGTTGGTTCTAAATAATAAGTTGTAGAAATATAGTCATCGGCTGCTGCAATTAAAGTGCCGTTACAAGCCGTATAAACGGCCATAGCTAAGTCAGAAGTACCGCCACCTTGATAGACAACATCCAAATTAAATCCACCTGATGCCGGAACTTGCACACGATACCACAAGTCAGCACATGTGGCAGGGTTGACAAAAATCTCATTATCTGCCGAAACGGTATAGTAAAAACCGTACGGGTTGGGTGTACCCGTGGCTGTAGGTGTCAGAGCTGTGCTGAAAGTGAAATCATCTTCAATCTGCACACCCGGCGTTGGTGCTAATAAAGTAGCACTTACACCGCAATTATCCGTTCCTTGTGCCTCTAATTGCAACATAAATGTTACAAACACTGTAAAAATTAAAAGTCTTTTGAAATATTGCATAGCTGTCAGCGTGTTTAAAAGTTTTTAATGTCTTCAATTTTACATTTCTTCTTATAGAGTTCCATGGCCTCCTGGTCGGTAGCTGTCAATTGTAATAAATCGTTGCAAGCACCTTTAGCTACAGGAAACTTTTTGTAGGCCTCATCTTTTATAAATGGTTCACTGTTATATTGTTTCATATCCCAATAGGAGGATATCATGCCAATTTTTATCATTGCAGCTTGTTTGCGTAATGGTTCATCCTGATCAATTAAATCAATACCTTTTTGTAATAAAGCGATTTGAGATTCTGCATCTTTTATAAATTCGATTTTAAGTAAATAGGCATCGCTTGTTTCAGGTGAATATTTTAAAACGGTATCTACATCATTTTCAGCACTTTTATTTTGGGAAAGTGCTTTAAAATATTTAGCCCGTAACATATAAAATGGGGTCAAGTCAGCTTTAGTATTCTTATTATTTTGGGTAAACACCTTATTAAATATGACTTTTAAAGTTGCCAAATCATTGGTAGCATAAGCATTAACGGCCTGCTGATGTAAATCTTTAAGTTCGTCAGCTGAAGTAACATAGCAAAAGGCTGACATTAAAACAGAAATAAAAAGTAAGCAAAAACTTCGCTTATAATTCATAAGGGGGGTGTTTAAAAATTAACGATTATTAACTCTTAGATTGTAAAAATAAAAAATTGGTTGCTTGATCTAAATCAACACATAAGAATAAATAAAAATATGTGCATAAGTATTAGATAAAATGAATTAGTCGAATACTAAACAACTAATAATCAACATTTTATGCTTATTTAAGAAAAGTCATAGGAAGCAATATGTGGAAAAGTGAATAACAAAATTGATTTATTCTATGTACAAAAATGAATAAACACAATTGAGAGAGAGAAAATGATTTGTAATATACTATATATAATAATTAA
>CAZPBT010000035.1:0-9639 GCA_964584555.1 uncultured Chitinophagales bacterium | reverse complement strand
TTTGCTTTAATGCTGTTGGTTGAAGTCAATGAATTATCAGTTTTCACAATGGGCAAGAAAGCATATTCCCCTTGTTGTATATCGCCTTCTATTATAATTTCATAAACTCCTTTACTAATTTTTTTAAATTCCAATTGAACTAATTTTCCTGTTACATCTTTTACTCTGCCACCATATTTTTTACCTGCATAAGTAAAGTTTCGTCTTCCTTTCCCTATCCTATCTGCTTTGCATAAATCTATTACATCATAAGGGTCTATGTCTTCATCTGTAATTTGTATAAAAAAGCGAGGCAGATTAGTTTTTAAAAATTGAATCGGAGATTCTTCTTTCATCACTTGTACTTGAAAATCTACTCCTCTATAAATACCTTTGGCTTTAGCAGCAAAATTTGCTTCCGCACGTTCTAATTTAACCAGTTCATTTCCATCTAAATAATACGGTCTGTTAGGAAACTCGGGTTCAGGAATATCTTTTAATGATGCATTTTTTACAAAGGTAGTAATCACATAATCATTTACTTTCTTTTTCTTTAGCTCTGCATTTTCTTCATCGGATGATTTGTTTTCATCAGCATCCATTTCTTTTGAAGTCTTTTTCGTTTCAACAGTTTCTGAAGTAGATTTAGTGTGTTTTTGTTCAGTCACAACAGGCGTTTCCAGTTGTTTTTTCATTGCATCAATTTCTTTCTGTTTTTGCAAATTTTCTTCTTCTAGTTTCTTCAATTTCGCAGATTCATCATTATTTTTCTGCTCTATTTGTTTTTTCAACTCAGCCAGTTCTTTTTCTTTTTTTTCTTTTTCCTGTTGGGCTTTCAACAGTTCATCACTATCTTGTTTAGGCGTTACAGGTGTGATATTGGAAGGCGTTACTGTAGTAGAGTAAGTAGAACTGGATTCTTTAATATTCGTTTCTGTAATCAATACAGGCTCATATTTTTTAGGTGTTGGTAAAATATTATCTGAAGAAAATTCCATCACATATTTCCAGTCTTTTGATAAAATCAACGTATTTCCTTTACGTTCAAATTTATTAACTTCCTTAAGTCTGCTCAAAAACATATTTTCCAGCTTGATATAGCCGCAGGATTTGAAATTTTGATTTATACCATCAAGCAAAAAAGTAGTTTGATTATCAGAACGCAGGATACCCTCAAATACATTACAAGATGCAAAACCACTGATTTTATCAGCAAATGTATTTATATCAATATAGATGACGTTATCGTCTGTAGTAAAGCTGGCAGTTTCGTCTTCTTTAATCTTTCTCAAATACCATCTTCCATCTAAGCCTGAATTGTAAATAGTAGCTGTACTTAAAGTAACTTTTCCTTTATTTTGTACAGTTTGCTCTGAATTGGAAGTATTAATTTCATTTTTTTGATTAATTTCTTTTACTTTTTTCTTACTTATTTCAGTTGCCAGAAAATAATTGCCGTCACTTGCATCTTTTACAGACAATACATAAGTATTTCCGGCTTCGTAATTAAATCCATAAATAGACTTGTCAAAAATTTCAAACTCTTTTTTGCCCTGTTCTTTTACTAGCAAGCATTGCTTTCCGTTTCCACATGGAACAGTTTCAAAATTTACTTCAATCGTTTTAGCATTAGATTTAGGACTTGAAATTGTCGAAATAGTATTATACACAGCCTCAGATTTTACAGCTTTTTTGCTGTTAATTTTCACCAGAACATATCTAAATATACTTTCGTCCGCTTTTATTGGGGGTGTTTTCAATTGCTGCTTTACAACAACTGTATATTGATAACCTGGCTCAAAACTAAATCCTTCAATTTGATCATTGAAAATTTCAAATTCTTTTTTTCCGGGAAATTTCACTAAATAACATTGTATTTGTTCATTATTCTCGCATGCAACTTGTTCCGCATCTATTATCCATGTTTGTGGAGTTGGATTATAATCTTGAGCATGTGTAGAAACATACAGCATGAAAACAGCAAGGTATGTAATGATTTTCATAAGATGATTTATAACAAATGTAAGTAAAATAAATGATAAATTGAAGAGTTGTTACTTTTTGATAATATTACAGAAAGTCCGTATCTTTCAAAAAAAATCCGCATATGGAAACTTTAGAAAACAACTTCAAAGAAAACTCAAATCATAACAGTGCTGTACTGAAACTAGGCGTCATTTCGGGCTTGATACTCGTTTTGATATCGTTTATCTTATTTTTTACAGATTCGTCTTTTAAACCCTGGGCAGGCTGGATTAGTACAGTTGTCATGTTTTGCCTTATCGTGTTTTCACAAAAAATATTAGCAGATGGTTTTGATAAAATAACATTTGGCAAAGTATTTGGTATGGGATTCAAAATTACCCTGATTATCATAGTTTTCACTTTAGTCTATTTCTTTATTTACACAAATTTTTTAGAATCGGATTATATTGAAAAAGCAATGGTCGTGGCGCGGGAATCTTTAGAAAAAAAAGGATCACTAAGTGCAGAACAAATTGACAGCGCAATGGAAATGTCAAAAAAATTCATGACTCCGACATTTATGGCTCTGACACTGTTCATTGCAACATTGATTAAAGGCTGTATATTTTCCTTGCTGGGCGCTGCTTTCTTTAAAAAAGACTAATTATTATATGAATGCCATTTCCTTACTTCCATGTATATCCTGGAAGGATTATGAATTGATTGACTCCGGTAATTTCGAAAAGCTGGAACGGTTTGGGCAATATATTACCATTCGTCCTGAACCGCAAGCTGTATGGGACAAGGTGCTTACAAATGCTGATTGGAATGCACAAGCACATGTACGTTTTGTACCACAAAGCTCATCTAACGGCAATTGGCAGTTTTTGAAAAAAATGCCGGAAAACTGGACGCTGGAATTCCCATTAAACGACGAAAAAAAACTAACATTTAATTTAGCACTAACCAAATTTAAACATGTAGGCATTTTTCCGGAGCAGAGTGTCAACTGGAAATTTATATATGAAAGAGCAAGTGCCATTCAGGCAAAAACAAACCATTGTAAAGTATTGAATTTATTTGCATATACTGGAGGCGCGAGCCTTGCGGCTCGCGCCTCCAATGCCGAAACTTACCATGTAGATTCCATAAAACAAGTAGTTAGCTGGGCTAACCGCAATATGGAATCTTCGCATCAGCATGATATTCGTTGGGTAGTGGAAGATGCCGTGAAATTTGTGAAGAGGGAAGTGAAAAGAGGTAAAAAATACAACGGCATTATTTTAGATCCCCCGGCATACGGACATGGTGCCAACGGCGAAAAATGGAAACTGGAAGACCAAATAAACGAAATGATTTTGGACACACTTACTCTTTTGGATAAGGAACATCATTTCTACATTTTAAATACCTATTCATTAGGATTCTCCGCATTAATTATTGAAAATCTTTTGACTGATAATTTCAAGAAAGCGGGTTTTAAAAACATACCATCGGAGATAGCTGAAATATATATCCCATCAACTACACATCAAAAATTGCCTTTGGGCGTGTGTGCAAGATGCTAATTGCTTTCGGGTTGCTTGGTTGCATTATGCAACAAGGCGAACAAGACATAGGATACGATGCAGGTTGTCAATCCTAACCATTTCAAAAAGATTAGCTGAGGAACACAACTAATCAAAAATAATACGCGCCATTTGTTTTGTTTCCATGAAAACGGATTGCCTTTCATACTGAAAATTTCCAATTCGCTGACCAACATAAATGCCAATCCTACAGCAATAATCAACAGGGCTGTATTAGAATATAAAAATGGAATTTGGAATACCTGAAATTTTAAGTTGGCATATAAGCCTAAAACAAACATAGCACCGGAAGGTGTATTTAGACCAATAAAATTGACCGTTTGTCGGGTGTCGATATTGAATTTTGCCAAACGCAAACAGGCAAAAATGGAATAAACAAAGCCGATATAAGGAAAATATTTGCCTTGATAACCTGTACAGGCAATATCAGTATAGGCTTGTCTGATTAAAACAAACAACATCATGCCGGGCAGAACGCCAAAAGTAGTCATGTCTGCCAGCGAGTCTAACTGTGCTCCCAAATCTGATTTTACTTTTAATGCTCTTGCAACAAATCCATCTAAAAAGTCGGCTAATAAAGCAATGCCGATAAAAACGGGTACAGCCTGATATTGATCGTATAAACAAGCCACTATGCCACAACAACCGCAAAATAAATTAAGCAGCGTAAGTGAATTGGGTAGGTGATTTTTAATGGTCATTGGTGGATTAGTGATTAGTGATTGGTGATTAGTGATTGGTTATTTGAATTTGGGAAATACGCTGATACATATAACTGTGAACGATGAACGATGAACTATGAACTATGAACTATGAACTATAAACTATAAACTATGAACTATAAACTATGAACTGTGGACTGTGGACTGTGGACTTTGGAATATAAACATCAGGCATTCCCTTTTTACTTTTTCAACTAGCTCACCAGTTCTGCTTCGTCTACTTCTACTTTCAGATTGTTAATGATAAACTGTTGCCTTTCGGGTGTATTTTTTCCCATAAAATATTCCAGCAATTGTTCTATGCTCTGATTGCTTTTCAAAACAACCGGCTCTAATCGCATGTCATTGCCAATAAATGCTTCGAATTCATGAGGAGAAATTTCACCCAAGCCTTTAAAGCGGGTTATTTCAGGCTTGCCTTTTAGCTTGTTGATGGCGGCTTGTTTTTCTTTTTCAGAATAACAATAAATGGTTTCCTTTTTATCACGCACCCTGAACAAAGGCGTAATCAATACATAGAGATGACCTTTTTTCACCAAATCCGGGAAGAATTGTAAGAAAAAAGTCATCAGCAATAAGCGAATATGCATACCATCCACGTCAGCATCTGTAGCAATCACAATATTTTTATAGCGCAAATCGTCAATAGTATCTTCAATATTTAAAGCATGTTGCAACAAGTTGAATTCCTCATTTTGATAAACTACTTTTTTGGTCATACTATAACAATTAAGCGGCTTGCCTCTCAAAGAAAAAACGGCTTGTGTTTCCGGATTTCTAGCTTTGGTGATAGAACCACTTGCCGAATCCCCTTCTGTAATAAACAGCGTAGTATCTGTGTGTTTTGGATTTTTTTCATCAGTATAATGGTAGCGGCAATCGCGCAATTTTTTATTGTGCAAGTTCGCCGATTTTGCTCTTTCATTGGCCAGTTTACGTATGCCGCTTAGTTCTTTGCGCTCCCTCTCCGACTGTTGAATTCGTTTTAGTAAAGCATCTGCTACCGTTGGATTTTTATGTAAATATGGATCGAGCTGGCTTTTTACAAAATCATTTACAAAACTCTTTAAGCTTGGTCCCTCCTCTATTTTTCGGCTGATATCTGCCGGCCACATCACGCTGGAACCCAACTTGGTTTTAGTTTGCGATTCAAAAACGGGCTCTTGTACTCTTATAGAAATTGCCCCAATTACAGCCTGACGTATATCCGATGCCTCAAATTGTTTTTTATAAAATTCACGTAAGGTTTTTACTATTGCTTCTTTAAAAGCGGCCAAATGTGTTCCTCCTTGTGTGGTATATTGACCATTGACAAAGCTGTAATATTCCTCCCCGTACTGATTACTGTGCGTAAGTGCAATTTCAATATCTTTATCTTTTAAATGGATAATTGGATAGCGTAATTCAGATTCATTGGTTTTTTTATTCAACAAATCCTTTAATCCATCTTTTGAAAAATATTTATTGTTGTTAAAATTGATGGTCAATCCGGCATTCAGGTAGGCATAATTCCACATTTGTTCTTCAACAAACTCTTGTACAAAATGAAAGTTCCTGAAAATGGTATTATCCGGATTAAACTGCATCTTCGTGCCATTTCTGTCAGAAGTCTTTTCAATTTTATGGTCTTTTATCAATTCTCCTTTGTCAAATTCTGCCGTCTTTTTTTGTCCGTCGCGTACCGATTCTACTTTAAAATAAGACGAAAGCGCATTTACTGCTTTTGTACCCACACCATTTAATCCGACAGATTTCTGGAATGCCGAAGAATCATATTTACCGCCCGTATTTATTTTAGAAACGCAATCGATTACCGCACCAAGTGGTATACCGCGACCATAATCTCTTACAGTAACAATTTTTTCTTTTATGTCGATATCAATTTGTTTGCCATACCCCATCACATACTCATCAATGGAGTTGTCTATGATTTCTTTAATAAGTACATAAATTCCATCATCTGCAGCACTGCCATCGCCAAGCTTGCCAATATACATACCGGGACGTAAGCGGATATGTTCTTTCCAGTCGAGTGAGCGTATATTTTCTTCGGTATATTTTACTTCTGCCATATTTAGTATTGTTATTCGTTATTGGTAATTAGAGAGTTACACAGCTTAGTTAATGAAATAGTTGAATTAAAATTCTAAAAAAAGATCAAGCTGTTGATGAATCTGTTTTTCAATTTCTTCATTGCTGAATTTTCCGGTTTCATCCAGATATAAATGTACCTGTGAAATGGGAATTTTGAGATGGAGAACATTCATCTTCATGTGGTTAAAAATATTGGTCAGATGCTCCATGCCTCTCAAATTACCCGCTCTGCCTTCTGCCACACCCACTAAACAAGCTTTTTTATTGTGGAAGCATTTTTTTACATCACTGGCATCAATAAAACCTTTAAACATCCCCGGAAAACTTCCATGATATTCAGGAATGACAAAAATATACTTATCCGTAGGAGCTAAAATACCGTTTTCAATAAAATCCAGTTGAGGATGTTTAGTATGGTGGAATGTTTTGCTAAAAATCTCGGCATCTACCCCTTCTAAAGTAAAAAACTGATGGGTGATATTGCGTTTTCCCAGCAATTCACTGTAAAAATTGGCTATTTTTCTGGAGTTGCTGTCAGCTCTTGCCGTGCCGTGAAAAATTGTAATCATTAATGAATTGTTTTTTGTAAAAGTAAAAATCATTGTTTCACAAGGGGTTGCAATTTATCAACAAACTGTGTGTGTAAGTTTAGAACAACTTCCCCAAAAACTTAATTTGAATAAGCCTATTTTTGCGTGGAACATCGGGTGAATTATAAATGTTGAATGATTGATTTTTAATATTCTTCCGGTTTAATTCTTTATTTAACATCCTGAAAATCAATAAGTAACAATCTATGAAACTGACCTATTACGGACACTCTTGCTTTATGGTGGAAACAAATGGAAATAGAATAGTATTTGATCCATTTATTACACCGAATGAATTAGCCAAGAATATTGACGTAAACAACATAAAATGTGATTATATCGCTATTTCACACGGGCATTACGACCATATTGCCGATGCAGTTACCATCGCCAAAAACAACCCCGATGCAGTAGTGATTTGTGCTTTTGAAATATACCAATGGCTGGAAAAACAAGGTTTATCCAATTTCCGACCGATGAACACAGGTGGTAAATGGACGGCTGACTTTGGTACTGTAAAATGTGTTTCTGCCGTGCATTCCTCCTGTCTGCCGGATGGAACTTACGGTGCTAATCCATTGGGTTTTGTTTTTACTACTCCCGATGGTGATTTTTATTACAGTGGCGATACGGCATTGACCATGGATATGCAATTAATTCCGAAATGGGCTGATTTAAAATTTGCCGTTTTGCCAATTGGCGATAATTTCACCATGGATATAACAGATGCTATTGCCTGCGCTGATTTTACTAAGTGTAATACAGTAGTTGGTGTGCATTATGATACTTTTGGGTATATCGTCATCGACCATGAAAAAGCAAAAGTACAATTTAAAAATGCCGGTAAAAAATTGATTTTGTTGGCTATAGGAGAAACCATTGAACTTTAACTTTAACAGTTTACAGAAAAATATAGAATTTAACTTTCAACATAAATTAAAAAATTACACGAACTAAACCTGAATAGATAGAATATGGGAAAAATAATCAGTATAGCCAACCAAAAAGGTGGTGTAGGAAAAACAACAACTGCTGTGAATCTGGCGGCAAGTTTTGCCATTTTAGAAAAGAAAACATTGCTAATCGATGCCGACCCGCAAGCCAATACGACCAGTGGAAGCGGCTTCGATCCGCGAAATGTGAAAGTGAGCTTGTATGAGTGTCTGATTGGAAGCGTAAAAGCCAAAGACATTATTCTCGAAACTGACACACCAAATCTGTATTTGCTTCCGGCACATTTAGATTTAGTAGGTGCGGAAATCGAATTGATTAACCATCCGAACAGGGAAAAAATAATGAAAGAAGTTTTAGCAACCGTAAAAGATAATTTTGATTTTATCATTATCGACTGCTCTCCTTCCCTTGGTTTGATAACTGTAAATGCACTTACGGCTTCCGATTCAGTAATTATTCCTGTACAATGTGAATATTTCGCACTTGAAGGTTTGGGAAAATTACTGAACACCATAAAAATTGTGCAATCACGCTTGAATAAAGAACTGGAAATTGAAGGCATCTTACTCACGATGTACGACCAGCGTCTAAACTTGTCCAATCAAGTGGTGTCTGAAGTAAAACGTAGATTTGAGAACAGCACGTTCAATACCATTATACACAGAAATACACGACTTGGCGAAGCACAAAGCTTGCGACAGCCTATTATCATGTATGATGCTGAAAGCAAAGGCGCAGTTAACTATCTTAATCTTGCCAGAGAAATACTGCAAAACAATGGTATGACTGCCATGGAAAGCGAAGATAAAATAATTGAAACCAACGAAAATTTAAACTGATATGAGCAAAAAGAAAGATGCTTTGGGCAAAGGAATACGCGCATTGCTCAGTGATATTGACGATGATAACGAAGTATTGAAAATCAGCGTTAGCGATGAAGATTCGATTATCAATACCGTTCCGTCTATTCCCTTAGAACAAATTGAAGTCAACCCGTTTCAGCCTCGTGCCGATTTCGACCCGAAGGCCCTGGAAGAGTTAGCTTCATCCATAAGAGTACATGGCGTTATTCAGCCAATAACAGTGCGTAAGATAAACGATAAACGCTATCAGCTTATTTCGGGAGAAAGACGCTTGCGTGCATCAAAGATGGCGGGCTTAAAAGAAGTGCCGGCGTATGTGCGTACTGCCAATGATCAGGAAATTGTAGAGATGGCGCTGATTGAAAATATACAGCGAGAAGACTTAAATTCTATTGAAGTGGCACTCACCTATCAGCGATTAATAGACGAATGCGACTTAACACATGAAAACTTGGGCGATCGTTTAGGTAAAGACCGCTCAACTGTAACCAACTATTTGCGTTTGTTGAAACTGCCACCGGAAATCCAGAAATCATTGCGCGACAAACTGATTAGTATGGGACATGCAAGAGCAATTATCGGCTTGCCCGAGATTGAAAAACAGTTATATATCCTGAAAGAGATAGTTTCCAAAGAATTGTCGGTTCGAAAAACAGAAGAATTAGCGCGTTTGCTCTCTTCATCAGCTAAAAAAGAAACGCAAAAGAAAGCACCCGAAGCTGCACTTCCGGTAGCGTATAAAAACGTACAGCAAAAATTGATGGATTTGCTCGAAACTAAAGTAAAAATAAAGAAGACGGCACAAGATAAAGGCGAAATCATAATCCCGTTTTATTCGGTGAGCGACCTCAACAGATTATTGGACTTGATGGATAAAGAATAA